>JAJYLU010000148.1 GCA_021787505.1 Nitrospirota bacterium
TCGGATACGCTGAGGAGTGCAGGAAGAATGGGATCCCGTGTGTGTGCGATCCCGGGCAGTCGCTCACGCAGTGGGACGGAAAGGCGCTGAGAGAATGGATCAGGGGGTCTCTGCTTCTGATCACAAACGATTATGAACTCGAGCTGGTGATGAAGCTGACCGGCGAGGACAAAAGGGGGCTTTTGAGCCTGACAGGGACGCTGATTACCACCCTCGGCGAAAAGGGGTCGCTCGTGAGCACCCCGCACTCAGCGGTCCCCATCCCCGCGGCAGGGGTGGATAAAGTGGTCGATCCCACGGGTGCGGGGGATGCATACCGGTCGGGACTGCTGAAAGGGCTCTCGGCAGGGAAGGATATGCTGACCGCTGCAAAGATGGGAACGGTGGCTGCCGCCTACGCAGTCGAAAGGTACGGCACACAGGAGCACCGCTTTTCGCATGAAGACTTCATGGAGCGATACCGCCGGAACTTCGGGCCGGTGTAACCCCGCTTTCTTGGAAATTTTGTGCTGTTCTCCGGTAGAATAGCCGGAGAGATTGTCGTAAAGGCGTAGGAAACCGGCTGCGCACCGAAATCCCTGAGGGAAAGAATGAGACGAAAGATTACCCTATACCTGCTCACCCTTTTTGTGTTTTTCGCTTCCGGCGCAATATCCGCAGCCTTGTATATCAGGACCACCACGAAGGAAGTCGACCGGCTTCTCATGCTCCATCAAATAGAGGACCTGCGGCAGGACCTGGTGATGAGCGTGCAGCGGGTCCAAGCCGACCTTTACACCGTCAGAAGCGCGCCTGGCGATGATCTTGAACCCGTCGTCGAGAATGTGTCGACCCTTGATGAGCGCGCTGAGCATTGTACCTCCTGCCACCATGAGCCTCCTGTGACAAAGGAGCTTGAAAGAATGCAGTCACTTGTCCATGGGTATCAGGATGCCCTGAGCCAGTACATCACGGCTTCGGCCGATGCAAAACGGATAGAAGGACTGAAGCTCCGCGCGGTGGGCATAGGCAACAAGATCCTTTTTGCCGCCGAGGGCATGTCGGTCAGGGCCGGTGACAAGCTCGGAAAGATGACCAGGTCCGTGATGATAAAAATAAAAAGGGCCAAAACGATCCTGTATGCGACGATTATATTGTCCTTCATCATGGGCATCGTAATCGCGGTGCGCCTGACCATGGCCGTTACGCGTCCGGTAAGTGAGCTCGTTAAGGCGGCCCGGGCGATTGCGCTGGGCGAAGTCGGGTATACGATTTCTTATTCGGACAAGACCGAACTGGGAGAGCTTGCCGACGTGTTTAACAGGATGAGCGCGGCACTGGAGGATGGATATACGAAACTCCACAGTGAGATCATCGAGCGCAAGAGGACCGAGGAAGCGCTGCGACAGAGCGAGGAAAGGTATGCCCTTGCCGCACGTGGCGCGAACGACGGACTCTGGGACTGGCACCTGGGCCAGAACAAAGTCTACTTTTCGAGCCGCTGGAAGTATATGCTCGGGTACGAGGAGGCCGATCTGGGGACCGGCCCGGAGGACTGGTTCAGGCTGGTGCATGCCGAGGACCGGAAACATTTTGAAGCCAAGATGGCTGCGCATGTAAATGGCCACACTACACATCTGGAATGCGAGTACCGCATATTGCACAAGGACGGCTCATACCGCTGGGTGCTGAATCGCGGGCTTGCAGTGAGAGACATAAAAGGAAAGGCATACCGAATGGCCGGCTCACAGACCGACATCACCGAGAGGAAAATGGCGGAGAAGCAGTTGCTCTTCGATGCCTTTCATGACGCCCTGACTGGCCTGCCGAACCGGGCGCTTTTCATGGACCGTCTCCAGCACCGCCTGCGCCAGGCGGCCAAGAGCAGTCAGCGGAAGGCGGGCTATATGTTCGCGGTGCTCTTCCTCGATCTTGACCGTTTCAAGATTATCAACGATAGCCTCGGCCATCTTATCGGCGACCGCCTCCTAGTGGCCGTCAGCAGGAGACTGACCGATTCGGTCCGGCCCGGAGATACCGTGGCGCGCCTCGGAGGGGACGAATTCGCGATCCTCCTCGAGGACGTCAGGGACAGGGAACATGCGGAGCAGGTTACGGAGCGACTTCAGAAGGAGCTGCCATTACCGTTCCTTATCGACGGCCAGGAGGTATTCACTACCGCAAGCATAGGGATCGCCCTTAGTTCGCAGGATTACGAGAGGCCCGAAGATATAATCCGCGACGCGGACATAGCGATGTACCAGGCGAAGGCGAGAGGCAAGGCGCATCACGCGGTGTTTGAGGCGGGGATGTATACAATCGCTGTGGCCCGCCTCCGGACAGAGACGGACCTCCGCAGGGCGGTCGAGCATGGCGACTTTGTTGTGCACTACCAGCCGATCATGGAACTGAGCACGGACCGTCTTATCGGGTTCGAGGCGCTTGTGCGATGGAACCATCCGGTGCGTGGCCTCGTGTATCCGGAAGAGTTCATTCCCCTTGCAGAGGAGACCGGACTTATTTTTCAGATCGGAGAATGGATCCTCAACGAGGCCTGCGGTCAGCTCCGCAATTGGCAGAGCCTTTATCCCAAGCAGCAGGGCATGAAGATGAGTCTGAATATCTCGAGCCGGCAGTTTCTGCAGTCCGACCTGGTGCAGAAGATCAGTCAGGCCCTCGAGAAGAATGCGCTCGATGCCTCCACTCTTACGATAGAAATAACCGAAAGCATAATCATGGAGAACATTGATTCAGCGGTTGCAGTGCTGAAGCAACTCCAGGCGATGGGCGTCCATATCCACATAGACGACTTCGGCACGGGATATTCGTCCCTCAGTTACCTCCAGCGGTTCCCGGTGAACGCGCTGAAGATCGACCGGTCGTTCGTCGACAAGATGCACATCGATGAGGAAAACCTCGAGATCGTCAAAGCGATCGTTTCCCTGGCGGGCAATTTGAAACTTGAGCTGATTGCCGAGGGGCTCGAAAAGACCGACCAGCTTGTCCGTCTGCGGGAGATGAACTGCTCCTATGGGCAGGGATTTCTGCTCTGCAGGCCGATGGATGCCGCCGCGGCCGAATCCTGGATGCAGAAGAAGTTTCGGGACATGGTCCCCTGACGCACGCTGGCCGCCCCATTCGGATATGATACAATAGCAACAGGCCCAGATGGAAAGAAACAGCGATAATTGTAATGAGGCTGAGAACGGGTACCGTATACTATTCGAAGAGTCGCCGGAAAGTATGCTGGTGATAGACACTGCCGGAAGTATCGCCCGGTTCAACGAGGCGGCGCACCGGCAACTCGGGTATTCACGGGATGAGTTCGCCAGACTCGGCATCCGGGACATCGACCCCTTCGAAACCGATGAAGGGATCGGGGCCAAGGCCAGAAAAGTATTGCACGAGGGGACAGCCGAATTCGATGTGAAACAGAGGACCAAGAGCGGTGACCTGAGGGATGTACACGTTATTACCCGGGTGATCCCTTTCGGCGGGCGCAACGTGTTTTACTCGATCTGGCGGGATGTGACACAATTCAACAGTTCCCTGCAGGCGCTGCGGACCGCCCTGCAGCGGGCTGAAGAGGCAAAAGCAAGGGCGGAGACGATCGTCGAGTCTCTGGGTGAAGCGATCAGCATCCAGGGTCCGGATTTTCGGGTATTGTACCAAAACCGCATGAGTCGGGATAAAGTAGGCGCGCACATCGGCGAGTATTGTTATTCCGCGTACGAACGCAGGGACCGCATATGCGAAGGATGCCCGGTCGTGGCGTCGTTCACCGACGCAAATCCCCACACGGTGGTGAGGAGTACCCGGACCGGAAGAGGGGTATCTTTTTTTGAGATCACCGCGTCAGTCCTCAGAGACACCGAAGGCCGCATCATTGCGGGGATCGAGGTCGCCCGGGACATCACCGCCCGAAAGGGGGCCGAGAGCGAGCTTTGCCGCCGGATAGATAAACTCGGTCATGCGCCGTCAGAACTGGTTTCGGCCATAAGAGAAGTGTATGAGTCGGGCAGGAACCTGGGACTTCCTCTCGCGAAGCCTTTTGCCGGTGAGGGGGAGAAAGATATAATGATACCGCTGCACGAACTGCTCTCGGCGAGGGAACTGCAGGTGTTGCGCATGATCGCTTCGGGGAAAGCGGGGAGAACGATAGCGGATGAGTTGTCGCTCAGCGTAAAGACCGTCGCCACCTTCCGGAGCCGCATCCTGAAAAAAATGCGCCTGGCAAACAATGCGCAGCTTGCGCAGTACGCGATAAGAAACGGCCTGGTGGACTGATCCCGCTGCATGGTCTCCGATTGCGCCGGCGTGCTTCGCTGCCTCCTATTCACAGGCATGCCGCGGCGATATAATGAACCATGATCAACGAAGGGGCGATAAAGTCCTATCTGTTGCAGAAATACGAAGATATCGTCGGCGTCGAGATACGTAAACTCGGCTCCGGCGTGCAGGGCTCCGGGTTCCTCGTGGAAATGAAGACGGAAACGGAAACGCGTTCGTACGTCGTCAAGGGTCTGCTCTCAGAAGGGCTCGGCCACGACTATCCTTCGGACAGGGCGGCGGTCTTTCTCCTCGACCTTGAAGAATACAAAAACCTTCCTAAACACGTACGGGCGGTCGACGTGCTTTCAGAGATGGAAGACGGCACGGTAAAGTCCATCGGGGGGGGCAGGGAATATTACCTGCTAATGGAAAGAGGGGAGGGGACGGACTACTTCCATGACCTTGCGGCGTTCCCGAAGAAGAAGCGCCTTGAAGCAGGCGACATCGCAAAGATAAAGGCGATGGCCTCGTACCTCGCGAATATCCATTCGGTAAAGAAGAATTCGAAGACGCTTTACTGGCGGAAGCTGAGGGACACTGTCGGTCACGGCGAGTGTCTCATGGGGGTCTTCGACACCTATCCTGACGGTGTGCTGAGTTATCGGGAAATGGCGGATATCGAGAAGAGGTGCGTCGACTGGAGGGCGAAGCTGAAGCCCCGTCACGCGCGATTGTCGCAGATACACGGTGATTTTCATCCGGGCAACATATGGTTCAGCGGCGACGACGATTTCATACTTCTCGACAGAAGCAGGGGGCCGTGGGGTGAGCCGGCAGACGATGCCACGGCGCTGGCGATCAACTATATATTTTTTTCGGTAAGAAACCATGGGGATGTCCGGGACGCGTATCTAGAGGGGCTGCAGTTCTTCTTCGATGAGTATATACGCCTTACGGGCGACACCGAGATTCGCGGCGTGGTCGCTCCCTTCTTTGCGTTCAGGGCGGCGGTTGTCGCGAACCCCGTCTTCTATCCCGACCTCCCGAAAGATGCGCGGGAAAAGATATTCAACTTTACGCGGGCCGTCCTCTCGGCGGAGCGTTTCGACGCGGAGCGGGTGAACGAGTATTTGAAAGGTTAATCCGTGCTTCCTGCAATTTCAGTTCATAGAATGAATATCGGCTCTCACCGGTGATTTGAAAATTTCAGGTAGGTTTCCCACACTGCCAATAATTCCTTTGTAGCCCTCAGGTCGCCGGCGCAATACCGCGCGATTTCGATGTGCTTTCCCGACTGGAAGAGCTCTTTTACCTGGTATCCTGTGATGCCGTCTTCTTTCGGGCTCTTAATGCCGAAGGTCCTGCACCACATGTCGAGGCTGAACTTCCTGCGGGATGCGCCGAAGAAGGTGAGCTGGTCGAAAAGGTCGATATGGGCGTCTCCGTAACGGTTAGGCAT
>JAJYLU010000149.1 GCA_021787505.1 Nitrospirota bacterium
CCTTTCACCGTTTTAGAACGCATGGCCGACGCTGAAATGGATTTCACCCCTGCTCTCTCCAGCCTCCCGGTTCAGTTTGAGGCCGTAATCCACACGCAGAGGCCCCACAGGAGTGTTGTAACGCAACCCAAGGCCGGTCGTAAATTTAAGCTGCATCGGGTCTACGTCTTTCGCCTTGAGCCAGACATTTCCCATGTCGACAAATGGAACAAGCCCGAAACCCCTCCCGATGTCGGTCCTGAACTCGATATTGCCCATGAGGTATGCGTTACCTCCCGTCGGGTTGCCGTCCGCCCCTTTCGGGCCGAGAGAGTCCTGCGGATATCCCCTGACCGTCGATCTGCCGCCGAGGAAGAACCTCTCGACGATGGGGAGCTGTTCCGTGCTTCCCAGACCATAGGCGACTCCCCCCCTTACGGAAAGGGCCAAAGTAATCCTCTTGCTCAGCCTGTGAAAGTTGCTTCCGTAGGCTTCCACTTTGACGAAATCGGTCTCGGACAAGAGCAGAAAACTCGCCACTTTCATCGAGAGCCCTGCAAGAAACCCCTGATGAGGATCGAACGGATTGTCCCTCGTGTCGTATATGATCGCAGGCTTGATGCCGCTGATTGCCAGCGTTCCGGTGTCCTCCCTGCTCAGGATCACGTCGGGCTGCACGTCAAAGGTCCTGACAAGTGAGAACTCATAATAGAGTTCCGTCTTCAGCTTGTCGCTCAGTTTCTTCTCAACTCCGGCGGTCACCGAGTACCGCTGAAGTTTGTAAAGGGTATCCCCATTGTCGAAATTGAGCTCCGTCCTTCTCTCATACAGAAAAAACGTCCTGAATGGCAGCCTCTTTCCTAAGAACCACGGCTCGTTATACTGCAGGATATACCTGTTTTCGAGGGAACTCGCCTCGACGCGCAGAAGCCCCTCCCTGTTCATTCCCCAGAGGTTGCGGTAACCCACCTCCACATACCCGCGGTATTTCTCGAATTCTCCGTACCCGACACCGAACTCGACAGATCCGGCGTTCCCCTCTGTCACCTTGATCAGGACGTCCTTTTTTGCGTCTTCCCCGTCGACCGTCTCGATTTCTACGTCCGTAAAGAGTCCCAGCTTATAGAGCCGCTGCCTCTGTTCGGCAAGAAGGCGGAAACTGTATGGTTGCCCTTCCTTGTACAGGAGTTCCCGGCTAAAGACCTTATACTTTGTTTTTGCGTTGCCGATAATCACGGTCTTGCCGAAGAACTTCTCTGCTCCTCCGGTAACCTTGAAGATTACGTTAGCCTTGTAGTTCTCTACGGTGCGCGTCACAGTTACATCCACGTTCATATGCCCTGAGTTCACAAAATAATCAAGTATTCTGAACCTCGCGTCGGTTATGTCCACCTCGTTGTATGGGTCGCCGGGCTTGATCCCGATAAGCGCCATGAGCTTCTCTCTCGCCGACGGAGGCTCCCCGGTAATTTCGACCGAGCCGATCTCTGTCTTCTTGCCTTCGTCTATGTCTACGACAATCGCCACCGTTGCCGCCGCCTTGTCTATCTTCGTCTCGATGTCCTTCACCGAGGCGTCGACGTAGCCGAGAGCCCCGTAAAACTCCTTAAGCGAGTCCTTGTCCCTGTCGATAAGATCCGGATTGAACGCATCTCCCTCGGTCAGAGACATCACTTCCTTAAGGCGCTGTACGGGCAGAGTGACGCCGACAAAAGAGATAGAATGCACCTTCACTTTTTCGCCCTCAAAGACGAAGAACGTAATCGTTTTGCCCTGGTCGTCGGCATGGGTCACAGGCGCGACCTGAGCGAAAGCGTATCCCTTGCGGTGATACAGGGCCAGCATCCGGCTGATCGCCTCTTCGACCACCTCGTCGTTAAATTCCTTCACCTCGAAAAAGGGCGCCTCTTTTAAAAGGTCCGCAGTTGAGATCGCGCTGTTGCCCTCGATATTGATCGTAAGACGACTTCCTGGGTCTACCTTGATTTCGAGATCACCGTCCCGGAAGGAAGAAGGGCCCACCACCGGCCTGTAATACCCGTGCTTCTTGAAGAAAGCTTCGATTCGCTTCAGGTCCGCATCAAGTATCGTCCGATTGTACACGGCTCCGGGAGATAATTTCATGACGCCGAGCACCGCGTCCGAACCGCCGCCTTCCGGGGCATGGTAGGAAGGAGCCAGGTCTATCACGATGCTCTTGACAATAAGCGGCCTGCCGGTATCGACATTGAGAATGACGTTTACGCGATATGTTTTGTCAGTCTTTTCGGCTTCTGCGGTTACCTTTGCATCGGGGAAGCCGTATTCCGATAAATGCTCTTTAAGTGCCGACACTGCCCTTCCGATCAGGTCATATCGCATCTGCTGGCCTTCTTTCAGCATGAAAAGCTGCCTGAGTTCCCGTGCAGAAAGATCGCTCTTCCCTTTTATCGCTATCTTGTCGATCACATCGCGTTCCCTGACCTGCACTTGGACCGTGGGGTTTTCGCCGTCCGGCACATTGACGATGATATCCTCGAATATTCCTTTATAGAAGGCCCGCTTGATGCCGTCCCTCACCACTGCCGCATCTACTTTCTGGCCCGGAGCTATGCCGAGCATATTCAAAAACTCATTTTCGCGAATCGAAGAAAGCCCCATCACTTCAACCTTCCCCACGGTCACCGCTGCAGCAGTATAGGGAACAAGGAACAGGAAAACAGCGATAAGCGAGACAATGGAGCCGGCCATGAAACGGCCTCGGTAATGTAGTATTGCCCTATCTCTTCCCGTCATTTGAATTCGAAGCGGAAGCGAAGGTCCCCCCCGAGAATCCCCCTTTCGTCCCTTAGGCCCACCAGGGACATCTTCTTGCTGAGAAAATATTCGACCTTCACAATCTGATCCTGTGCCGAACCTACCGAAGAAGTGTAGGTCACAAAAACCTTGTCCCCAAGTAATCTTTTGGAAACCGTCACACTCGGCTCGACTGTACCCGTCGTCTTGGAGACGTGAGGGTCGATCTGGAAGCGGTCGAGGCCTGTAATCGACCGCATCCTCTCCTCGACTACGTCCTGGAGCTTGCCGGTCACGAAGGAAGTCGCTTCCCCCGCGCCTATCCCTCCTTCGAGGCCTTTGAGGTTCGCCCCTGTCTGCCCGACGGCAAGGAGCGACAGGATATCCATTTCTTTCAGAACAGGGTCGGAAGAAAGAGACACATTGAAACGCTCAAACTGGCCTTCGAGATTCATCTTGATCTTGTATCCGCTGACGTCCGTCTCGGAAGAGATCTCCACGACCGGGTTGATCCTGTTCGGATCAAAAAACCCGACGCTCGCGTGAAGGATCCTGAACTCGTTGTTCCTGAAATAAACCGTCCCGTCGGAAGTCTCGATCCTTCCGAAGAGAAGGGGCCGGTAGACCCATCCTCTTAATATCATGTCGGCGCTCACAGTCGCGCGGGCCACATTATTGTCTATATAGATATTGTCTTTGCCGGCTATCCTGACGTTGAGTTCGGCCTTTTCGAGACCCGATATGTCCGTCTTATACCTGACAGCCTTCTGCGTCTTCAGAAGCCAGCTCTTCCATTCCACCCGCTCCCGGTATCTTGCCCGGTTGATCATTACGTCGCCGGAAATCATCTGCGAAGCGGGCGTCCCTTTATAAAGAATGTTCCCTCCGAAATTGACCGTGAAATCATTGGACGGAGAGATCGTAATGTTCTTCAGCGCCGCCTCCACATAAAACCTCTTAAAGGAAAATTTCTTGAGATAGACGATGCCGGACAAGTCCACATCCCCGCCCCCGAGCTTGCCGGAAAGGCCCTGTAGCACGACTCTGTCGTTGTCCATATAGAGATATCCGCTCAGGGAACTAAGTCTGTAGGGATAGTCCTTAAGGCCGAAAGATCCGTTCTTCAGTGTGATGCCGCCGTTTATCACAGGGTTGTCCCAGTCCCCGGTTGCCGCCAGCACGAATTCTGCGTCACCTTTCAAAACACCTATCCTGCTCGAAAGGCTCTTGAAGGGCGAAAGAGAAGAACTCCCTTCGGCAACGAGATTGTATTTCCTGCCTATCTCGATGCTGCCGTCAAGCCTGAGCGTCATACTTCCGCTCCTGAGCGATATTTTTTCCATCGTAAGCGTCCTGTCCTTCAGAGAGAGGCCGATCTCCTTCTCGTTCGCAAAACTGTAACCGTACATCGAAAGCGACATCTGTCTCATGGTCAGGGAACCCCCGACGTGGTCCTTGTCCCCGCGGAGCAGGGCCGTCCCGCTCATACTCAGTATCAGATCCTCGGGAACATCCTTCAGGAAAGAGCTTACGATGAAATCATACCTTCCGGTACGCATCTCGATCTTCGCTTCCCACGGGATCTCTTTTTCGAGCCTGCCCTTGCCGGTCAGGGAGACCTTACCGTCGAGCAAGTCCGCCTTTACAGCGATGTCCCGGTCCCTGACCGTTGCGTGTATCGTCCCGCCGCCCACGGGTTTCCCCTTTAGCCGGCCTTCCACCATCCTTCCGTCCAGCACAATCGAGGGATCATCGAAAGTCCCACGGCCTTCGGTCTTTAGGCTGAAGACCGCGTCGCCCTTGATCTCCCTCTGCAGAAGGTCGCTCAGGTAGAGCCGGTCGGACGAGGCGTCATATGAAAACAGTCCGTCGGCGGAGATCGAGGCGTCGCCCGTAATCGACGACTTCCCGCGAAGGACGCGCATTTTCGCGAAATGCAGCTTCCTGTCCTGGTAATTCCAGTCGAACGAAGCGGAATCGAACGGCACGTGATAGACCGACGCGCGCTCGACCGATGCCCTTCCGGAGAGGTCGGGGTTTTCGGCGGTCCCGCCGATTCTGACGTCGGAATGCAACCGCCCGTGGCCTACGAACTTCGGATAGAATATCCTTGCGAACCGGTCGAGGTCCGCATTATTTATTATGGCGCTGAGCTTATATTCAGGTCTTGCAAGGTCAAAGAGTTCCCTGGCGTCCCTGAATGCAACGCTGCCGGCGAGTGTTGCCGATTGCCCCTTTCCCCTGACCGTCATGTCCCTGATATCCAGCTCGTTCTTCCGGTAAATGATATTTGTCTCAATGACATCAGCCGCATATTGTTCGTAGACCGGGTTCACTACCTCGATCTGCCCCCCGAGTACAGGGTCGCCGAATGTGCCGGTTATCTTCCCCCTGAAGGCAGCTGCGCCCTTCAGTTTTATATAGTACGGAGAGGTCAGGTCCGTAACGTCCGGTGTGCGCATGCGCCCCACGAAATCAAGAGATTTCCTTTCGATATCCGCAGTTCCGTCGGCCGCGATTTCGGAAATTCCCGTCCGGAGTCTTAAATCTGCGAGCGTAAGGAGCGGGCCTTCCATCCTGTAACGGCCGGAAATATTTCTGATCCTTCCCAGGACGTCTTTGCCGGACTCGACACTCCTGTATTCGAAGCGGCCGGCGGGGTTGAATGTTGCCCCGGACGTTGACAGGTCACCGCTCACCTTGCCGGGCGGCACTCCCGGGTCCCAGCCGATGAGTCTGAATAACGGGCGACTATCCACGTCCGCAAAAGCGACGTCCACGGTGTAGGAATTGACGACCGGCAAATTGATCGATGCCGACACCTTTGCACTGCCGTTATAGAGTATCCCCGCGCCTTCGGTGAATCTCATGACCCCGTCCCCGTAAGAGACGTTGCACTTGAGCCGTTTCACGTCCACGTCGAAGAGGTTGCCGTCAGTCATGACGACCGTTC
>JAJYLU010000150.1 GCA_021787505.1 Nitrospirota bacterium
CTGGAGAATAGCAAACTCACGTTTATTCATGAAGAAGCCCTGGAGAAAAAAGGCTACCCAGGCAGTCGCGTGATAACCGGACATTTCTATTTTGGTAACAATAGGACATTTCTACTTTGGCTTGACACCCGATCTTCCGCCTGTTGACTGCAGTAGGGAAATATGGCATAATGGCGTAAATTTTTTTGTACGGCGATAATTTGTTTTCGCTTGTGCACGCCGTCTACAAAGATATTTCGGGCAGGGAGGCGCTTGAAAATTTTTTCACAAGGAGGAACAATGAAGGCAGTAAAAAGCAGTAGTCTTCTGATCACGCTTTTCTTCGTCCTGGGAATTTCGGCATTGCTGCTCGTCCCGGCGATCGCTTCGGCACAGGCCGCCTCGTCTCCGGAGCTGGCGGACACTGACTGTGCCAAATGTCATGCGAAGCCGCCGGCGGACCTCGCGGCAAACGGCGGAAAACACAAGGGAGTCGGATGCACAGGCTGTCACGTCGGCCATCCGCCCACAGTAAAGGACAACATCCCCAAATGCAGTCAGTGCCACGGAGGCAAACCCCATTTCGAACTAAAGGGATGTCTCGGCTGCCACACGAACCCGCATACTCCGCTGAAGATCTCGTTCGGGGCGAACGTGACGGAGCCATGTCTCACGTGCCACACAGACCAGATCAAGCAGCTCAGGGAACACAAGAGCAAACATTCCGCCCTCGGATGCTCGACCTGCCATAATGTGCATGGGAAGATCCCTGAATGCCTGCAATGCCACAAACCGCACTCGGCCGAAATGACCGCCGCCGAATGCAAGAAGTGCCATAAGCCGCATATGCCGACGGTCGTCACGTATGCATCTGATGTGCCTTCGAAGGATTGCGCAGCATGCCACAAAATGGTCTATGAAACGCTGACCAACAGCAACGCGAAGCACAAGACGTTCGCCTGCGCGTTTTGTCACCAGGCAAAACACAAGATGATGCCGAAGTGCTCCGACTGTCATGGCGTACCGCATCCAGCCGGTATCATGGCCAAATTCCCGAAGTGCGGCGAATGCCACAACATCGCCCACGACCTGAACCACTGGCCGGCAAAGGCAGCTGAAAAGAAGGAAACACCTAAAGAAACAAAAAAGAAGAAGAAACACTAGTCGTTCGCTCCTTTTACGCGGGGCCTGTTTCACGACAGGCCCCGCATTTTCTGGCGCTTTTTCCCCCTTTCTCTCCCTTCCCGTCCCGCGACGCGACGAGGTCCCGCCGCTGCAATCAGGATGCCTGGAGTTGGCAATTCTGTACGTTTTTCAGCAGGTCTTCTCTCGCGTATGCAACGCCGTGAAGGGGCTCAAAATAACAACGCCATTGAATTGTAAATCCCTCCACATTCCCCTTGCCCGGGGGAGGAATACTTCCCCTTTTTTGCAAAAAGGCCTGCCTGCCGGTAGGCAGGGGGGAGGGGAGATTTTCCGACTACTGCGCAGTCAACGATGAGATTCTTATGTCTCCCCGGATGCAATCAACGGGGAAGGGAATCATGCGGGAATAATCAGAGCAGAAAGGGAGGCCGGCTGCTATTTTTTATGGCAATTTATGCAGAGCTCACCGGGAGACTGCGCGGGGAACCGGAAGAGTCTAACCGAGTCGGTGCTGTGAGGCACGTGGCAGGAAAGGCAGGATAGCTTGATCTTCTGCCCGTCGAGAGATACATGCCTTCGGGTCTTCAGGGGATGGCCTTTCGCCGAAAAACCGCTTATCGCATGCGGTTCACGGGCGACCTTCGCATGACACTTGAGGCAGACCCTGTTCACACTCTTCGGGAGCAAGGCTTTGCGGTTCGTCGTATGAGGCCTGTGACATGACATGCACTTGCCGGCCGCCACGGGAGGATGCACATCCTTATGGGAGAATTCTCCTTTGTCGTGGCAATTGAAGCAGAGTGACGGGACCGCATCGAGAAGGAGCTTTTCCGTGTCCGTTTGATGGGGGCCGTGGCAGCTCATGCACATGCCCGCGCCCACCGGCGAGTGGACGACCTTCTTCCCGACGATCCTTTTTTCTTTATGACAATTGAAACACAGAGCAGGAACGTCCTTTACCAGGAGTTTCCGGCTTGCCGAGGCGTGCGGTTCGTGGCAGGAGCCGCAAAGTCCGCCGGCCACAGGGGGATGAGTGCCCTTCTTGCCTGCAAACCTCTTCTTGTCATGGCAGGTAAAACAAAGCACGGGAACTTTCTCCAGAAGAAGTTTTTTCACTTTACTGCTGTGGGGATTGTGACAGGAGGTACATTTTCCGCTCGCAACAGGAGGATGGACCGTCTTGTTTTCGAATTTCGATTTGTCATGGCAATTGAAACATAAATCCGGCAGCTTGGCGATCAGGAGCTTGGGATTATCGGAAGAATGTACGTCGTGACACGCGGTACACTGGCCTTCGGCAACCGGAGGATGAATTACCGCTTCGCTGAATTTCTGTTTTTCATGGCATCCCCAGCAGAGGTCGGTCCCCACTGCGAAAAGGAACTTGCGCGCCTTGGCCTTGTTCGTGTGAGGCTTGGTATGGCAGGCCACACAACCGCCCGTCTTTATTACCGGATGGGAATATTTCCCGGCCATCTTGTCCTTGTGGCAGGCCACGCAGACAGGGGGGTCAGCCGAATGGGCATTGCCGGAAGCGCCGATGATGATGAGGGAAAACACGGAGAAGATGAAGAAAAAACAATAGCGGCGGTGCGGCAGAGATGGTATCTGGTTGAATTTCCGGGTCATAAAAATACCCTACATTATCAAATATGTTGCCTTATGTCAACGCAAAATGCGCACCGCGAGGATCCGCGGACCGCAGCTTCTCGGTTCTTCCGCAACGAAAAAACGATACGCGCGAGAGAAAAGTTTCTATAAGAATCGAATATCCGTATAATAATGGAGAGCCGTTTGACGGTCCTGAGCACGAAAGAAGGAGGCATCCATGGGAGCCGGATCATTACTGCATACCAGACCTGAACTTGCCGGTTCCCGCCTGGCGGGCTCGCCGATCCCCCCGTCTATCCCCGGAGGGTGCCGCATTTCGGGAATAGATTCCGGCGGATGTGCGGGAGACCGGGCGGGAGAAAGACGGGAGCTATAGCCTGTCACTGATGCAGAGATTTTTCCTCCCCATTATCATCGTCGCGCTTACACTATCGCTTTTCAGACTCGGCGCCGTAAAACTCTTCGACGTGGACGAGGCGGTCTTTTCGGAAGCGACCAGAGAGATGGTGATCGACCACAACTGGATCACGCCGACATACAACGGCAACAACCGTTATGACAAACCCATCCTTTTTTACTGGCTCATGGCAGGTTCATATGAATTGTTCGGCGTCGATGAGTTCGCCGCGCGTCTGCCGTCCGCCCTCGCCGCCATACTGCTGACCGCCGCGCTCTTTTTCTTCTCTGCCCGTGCCGGGAACAAACGGTATAAGGGGTATGCCGCTCTTTCCGCCGTCCTGTCTGTGTACTTTCTCGTCTATTCCAGGGCCGCGGTGACGGACATGGCGCTGACCCTTTTTATATCGCTTTCGCTCTTCTCCTTCTATCTCTTTTCGGAACAGGACGGGCGAAGGTTCTATCGCGACGGCTTCTATCTCTTCTCGGCACTCGCTTTTCTTACGAAAGGGCTCATCGGCATCGTCTTTCCTTTCGGGATCGCACTGGTGTACATGGCGGTAACCGAGGGCCGCCGTGGCCTGAAAAAGGTCTTTAGCCTCAGGGGGTCCATTCTCTTCCTGGTCGTTGCCGCACCCTGGTATCTTGCCCAACTGCGCATAAACGGTTGGGAGTTCGTCGACCAGTTCTTCATCAAGCACCATTTCAAGAGATTCACAGACGTCATCTCGGGACACCAGGGTCCGTTTTATTACTATGTGCCGGTAATGATTATCGGCCTCTTCCCATGGGTGGCCTTTCTTCCGGCCGGGATCAGGAGCGCGCTGAAGGAGAAGAAAGGGATCTCACTCTTTTCCCTCATCTGGCTGGGCTTCATATTCCTGTTTTTCTCGCTCTCTACGACGAAACTCCCCAACTACGTGCTTCCGGCGATGCCAGCTGCAGCCCTGCTTATCGGGATGGGGATGTCGCAGGCTGAGGGGAACTGGAGGCGTTACTCGCATGTGTCAATGGGAGTGCTGGCGGCCGTCCTCGGCGCTGTCTTTTTCATTGCAAGGGGCCGGCTTCCCGGTTCCGTAGCGCACGATGCAGGATGGCTGTTGCCCCTCGCCGCTATAACCCTTATCATCGCGGGAATCTGCTTCTTCTCGGCCTTCTCCCGCCGCAGTCATTATGGACCAATCGCGCTCCTCATGACCGCGTTTCTTTTTCTCCTGCTTCTGAAAGGACTGCCTCTTGCCAGCGATTATCTGCAGGGTACGCTTTACCGTTACAGCATATATGCGAAAGAAAATCTCCGGCCGGATGAAGGGCTGATCGTCTTCGGGCTGAACAAACCGAGTATAGCCTTTTATTCGGCCCGCAGGATCATAACAGCAGACGATAAAAAAGACCTTGTGGCGCTGCCGGAAAACAAGGTGCACTCCATTGCCATCGCCAAGGTCCAGGACATCGGCCTGTTTCAGGGTTTAGGGTATTATCTGGTAAACCACGATTCACAGTATGCAATTCTTGAGAGAAAATAAGATACTCATCTGGTGCAGCGCAATCTTCGTGACACTGCTGTTTTATTTTGACAAGCCGGTCGCCATTTGGGTCAGGACTTTGCACGACAGGAAATCCGCCATGTTCGTCCGCTATTTCGATATTCCCCTTTACTTTCTCACGCACGGCTCGACGCTTATCATAATAGCCTGCCTTTTTTTCGTGGCAGGCCTTTTTTACGGCAGAAGGTTCATCGAAACCGGCAAGGCCCTGTCGGCCAGCTTCCTCGTCTCCGGTATCTCCGCCCAGGTGCTGAAGCACTTGTTCGGCAGGGCACGGCCGCGTTTGACCGATGACCTGATATTCGTCGGCCCCTCGCTCAGGGGGGGATATGATTCCTTTCCCTCCGGACATACTACCGTCGCGTTCTGTTTCGCCTACACTCTTTCGCGGTATTTTCCAAAATACAGGAGCATCTTCTACTTCCTCGCGATCATTATCGGCATATCGAGGATCGAAAGCACCTCCCACTTCAGTTCCGACGTCGTTGCGGGCGCCGCGGTCGGCTTGATCCTCGGCAGACTCCTCTCCCGAAAACTGTCTTTCACACCGAACAACCCCGTCATCGCGCCCTGAAAGCGGCAGGAAGGATTCTGGCCTCCGGCGCCACTGTGGCCTCGGAAAAGGTTAGGGGCGTGATTAATCACGCCTTTACGACCGAGAATGAGCGAAGATGCTGTCCTTACTCATAGATCGTTTTACCCGATTCCGGATGAAGGATAGGCGACCCGTTTGCATGCATACGCTTTCTATGCTAAATATTAAAGTGTGCCGCATACACTGCGTGCCGGTCCACATATCCCGACTGATGACAAAATGCAATGGAAGAAAGCAAAGATAAATTCCCCCACATCCCTGAAAGAATAGCCGGGCTGGGTGAGCTCGCCTATAACCTCTGGTGGAGCTGGCATCCCGAGGCGCGGATGCTGTTCAAGATGCTCAACCGGCCCGCCTGGAAACTGAGCGTCCATAACCCGGTAAAGATGCTGCATGACATCGACGGGGAGACCCTCGATGCTGCAGAT
>JAJYLU010000151.1 GCA_021787505.1 Nitrospirota bacterium
CCCACCCCAGGTCATGCAGGTTTGTCTTCCCTTCCAGGTCGAGGTCGTCGAGCTCGAACTGAAAATCCCCGTCCTCCCACATAAGGAGGCGGCAAATGACCTTCTCTATACGCTTCTTGGCCGCCCTTTCAAGCGCCTCGGCGCTGACCGAGCCGAAGTCAAAGAGTATTTCCGCAACCGACTTCGAGGGAAGCTTTTTTTTTACCTCCAGGGCCATATTCAGGATCGTATCTTTTATCTGACCTGCTTCGAGAAGGTTGTTTCCGAGGTTGCCATCAAGATCGTCCGTTTCGGCCCTGACGACCATGCCGTTTTTGAAGACGATGAGCGCAGTCCCTTTAGTGCCGGCAACGATAAAGGTACCTGTCTTTCTGCCTACACTCAGGATCTGAAAGATGTCCGAGATCGCAAGGTCTTCAAGTCTGCCGGCGAGACTCATCGTATTTCCGCTCCCTTGGGAATCACCACCACTCCGTCCTCGCTGACAAAGAACCGCTCCCTGTCGGCCTCGGGGTTATACCCTATGATCGTGCCGGCCGGCACATAGACGTCCTTATCGATGATCGCCTTTCTGATCCTGCAGCTCCTGCCGACCTCGACGTTCTCGAGAAGGATAGAATCCCTGACATCCACATAGCTGTTGATCCTTACGCTGGGCGAGAGCACCGAGTTCTGGACCCTGCCGCCGCTGACGATACAGCCGCCGCAGACGATCGAATCGAGCGCGATACCAAGCCTTCCTCCTTTATACTCCTGGGCAAAGACGAATTTCGCGGGAGGGAACTGTCCCTGGTTTGTTCTCAACGGCCATTCACTGTCGTACAGGTTGAACTGGGGATCGACCGAGACAAGGTCCATGTTCGCCTCCCAGTATGAGTCGATCGTGCCCACGTCGCGCCAGTATTTAGCCTCCTTCTTGTTCTCGTCCTTGAATTCATAGGCGAAGAGTCTGCCTGTGTGCAACATTTCGGGGAGTATGTTCTTGCCGAAATCATGGGCGGAAGATTTCCCGGAATCCGCCTTCAGCGCGCTGATGATGTCTCCCTTGTTGAAGAGATAAATCCCCATAGACGCAAAACAACAATCGGGGTCCCCCGGGACCGTCACCGGGTCCGAAGGCTTCTCCTGAAACCCGACTATCCTGAAGTTGCTGTCCACCTCTATGATGCCGAATAAAAATGCCATGTCCCTGGGGACCTTTATCGTAGCGATCGTTCCAATGGCGCCTTTCGCCAGGTGGAAATCGAACATGTCGGCATAGTTCATCTTGTAGATGTGGTCGCCCGACAGTATAAGGATGTAGGGGGGGTTTTCCTTTTCGATAAGATAGATGTTCTGGAATACTGCGTCGGCGGTACCCTCGTACCATCGTTCATCTATCCTCTGCTGAGGAGGGATCGTGAATATGTATTCCCCGAGTTCAGGGTTCAGGAGATGTTCCCACCCGACCGCGAGGTGTCTGTCCAGCGAAAGGGACTTATACTGAGTGATTACGACAATTCTGCGCACATGGGAATTGATGCAGTTGGAAAGGGTAAAATCGATGATCCTGTACTTCCCGCCGAACGGCACCGCCGGCTTTGCCCTATGGATAGTGAGAGGATGGAGCCGTTCTCCCTTGCCGCCGGCGAGTATCAGGGCAAGTACGTTATCCATCGCCTTTTCCTGTTTTAACCTCCCGATCATCCGGGTCTCCGCTTCTCGCTGGAATTAGGAACAATATGCTTTTGCAAGTCCCTTTCTCTCCGATTTGTCGCCGGCACGTATATTATAAATGATAGTGGAGTATATCAGGAAAAATCCAAGAGTGTCAACGAGTTATAAAGGCCGGAATCAACCGCAGAAAAACGATTTATGTGTAGCCGCAATGTTGCATAAAGTGAGGCGGGAATGTTGAAAAAAGCCATAAAAACGGCCGTGTTTGATTATGATTCACGTAAACGCGGCAGATCGCGCTACCCGAAAATCAGGATCTTCCCAAAAGGGCACTCAGACAGTCCTTCAGTGCATCAATCCTGTAAGGCTTGTTCAGGAAAGCGGCAAAACCATACGACCGAAAGCCGGCCACTATATGATTGTCGGCGTAGCCGGTCGATACGACGGCGCGGACATCCGGATCTATCTCCTGCATTTTTCTGAGGGTCATTTCTCCGCCCATTCCTCCTTTTACAGTCAAGTCCAGGATAACCGCGTCGAATGACTTCCCCGATTTTCTGGCATCCAGGAAGCTGGCTATCGCCTCGTCTCCGTCTTCCACTGTCTCGACTTCGTGCCCCAGGGACTCCAGCATCTCCTTTGCCACCAGCCTCACCATCTCTTCGTCATCCATAACCAGGATCCTTCCTGCGCGCTGTACCGCGGATTCCGCGGGCTGAGAAAGCGCCTCTCCGGGAGCGCAGGCAGGTACGAAGATTGAAAAAATAGTGCCCCGGTCCGGTTCGGATGCAACGTCGATCACCCCCCCATGGTTCCTGATGATCGAATACGACGTTGCCAACCCGAGGCCGCTGCCCTTCTGTTTTGTCGAAAAATAAGGGTCGAAGATCTGGGTCAGATACTTCCCGGGTATCCCGACACCTTTGTCCTCAATGACGATGCGAACGAATTTCCCGCCTTCCGGCATGGATGGCCTCTCCCCTGCGGGAATATCCATATTGACCGCTGAAATCTTCACCGTTCCCCCGCCGGGCATCGCTTCGCTTGCATTCAGGACGATATTCTGGATCACCTGTCCCATCTGCCCCTCGTCGGCCTCCGCACACCAAAGGCCCTCCTCAATCTGAATACGGCAATCAAAGCTCGAACCGCTCAGGGCAAACTTGGCAGCGTTCTCGATTACCGGCAGAAGGGCGATACATTTTTTCACGGGCCGGCCGCCCTTTGCGAAGGTCAGCAACTGAGTGGTAAGATTGACCGACATACCCAGCGCCTTTTCCGCCTGCTCGAGCATGGCAGCGGCCGTCTCCCGCCGGTCGAGGTTCATCTTTGCCATGGACATATACCCGAACACACCCTGAAGCAGATTGTTGAAGTCGTGGGCAATCCCCCCGGCAAGCGTCCCGATGGCCTCAAGCTTCTGTGTCCTCAGCCGTTCCTCCTCGAGGAGGTGACGTTCCGAAACGTTATGAATCGTCTCGATAACCGAAATAACGGCACCTGCCGCGTCCTTCACCGGGAAGGCCCTTTTCTCGACGAAGGTGCTTTTGCCCGAGGCGTCTTCGGACTTGTACAAGACGGTATGATGCCCGCCCGTTTCAAACGCACGCCTGACAGCGCAGTCGAGACCCTGTTCGTAGCATGGCCTTGCAAATCCATGGGAAACAGCGTAACAGTGTCTTCCGACGATATCGCCGAGAGGCGCCCCGGCCCAAGCGCAGTAAGACCTGTTGGCGGTAAGGATTCTGTAGTCCCGGTCGATCAGCAGGATGGCCTCGCTCACGTTGTCGAGGATGCTCCTGGTGAACTCCTCGCTCCGGCGAAGCGCCTCCGTGGCGATCCCCCTTTCTTCCTCCTGCGCAACAGCGGACGCAAGGAACCCGATAATATCCAGTTCATCGGCCCCGGGCTGATAGTCCCGCTCATATACGACGCAGAGCGAGCCCCGCGCCACCCCTCCAAAACGCACGGGATATCCAATGTAGGTATGCAGGCCGTAGGCAGCCACATTGGGGTCTGTCTTCGCATAAGGGGTATCTTCGAGATTGCGAACCACCAGTGGCTGGTCGATGTTGTGCCGTATCACGTCGAAACATAAGTGTCCCTGGGGAGAATCTTCGCGCCTGAGATCCTCCGGCGCCTTCCACTGTCCCTTTACGCAAAGCAGTTCCCCGTCCAGGCGGTTATACAGCGCGCAGTCCGCGTCGAGCAGTTCACCGGACAGAGCAACGAGTATCTGCACATTACGGTCATAGTCATGCCCCAGACTGAGGAGACCTGCGTTTAGCCTCTTCATCCGCTCTTCGCGCTGCTTGCGCTCGGTGATGTCGGCCGTCACGATTATCACAAACTGCGAATTTCCTCTGGGGTCTCGTACTACTGAGGCGTTTGTAGATGCCCAGAAGGGCGAGCCGTCGCTCCTCAAGAGCTGCAGCTGAAAATTCTCCAGCGAGCCTTCCTGCAGGACAGCGGCTAAGGCGGCCGCAGCCCGCTCCCGATTTTCAGGCGGGACCCACTCGAAGATACTCCGGCCGACTACCTCGGAGACATCCCCGTGCCGGTAAATCTCCAACGAACGCCGGTTCGACATCAGGACCTTTCCCGCTATGTCAACCACCGTAATGGAATTAGGAGATGTTTCGTTCAGAAGGCGATATCGCTCCTCGCTCTCCCGCAAGGCCCTCTCGGTCTCCATCCTTTCGCGGATCTCGTTGCGCAGGTCAGCCGTCCGTTCCGCCACTGTCTCCTCGAGAGCTTCCTGCGCGGCGCGGAGGGCCTCTTCCGTCTGCCTGAGGTCCCTGATAACCCGCGCGAACTCATCCGCATCACCCAGTGCCTTCTTCCCTGTCTGCTCCGCGATGGCCCGGTAATAGTCTCTCTCAGCCTCTGCGCGGACGAGACGCTCCTTGAGCCTCTGCAAAACAGGGCTCTCGTCTTCCTGCCCGTTGCCGTCTGTTTCGCTTCTGTTCATCGCTCTATTCTACAATGTTCTTGCCGGTCTGTAAAAGTAGATTTGCCCCCGGCCCTCACGGTTCCGCTCGTAGAAGGGAAAATGACCCTCGGAACCTTGCAGCAGATCGTTTTTATCGATTTCGACAACAGGACGGAGAAGAGGAAGGTGTTTGTGAGGTGATGGGGAACAGTCTTGCTTGTGGCGGCACGGGGCGACTCCATTATACCTGAAGATTTCGATTTCGCGTTTTCATTTTTGGGGCACTAATAACATAATAGCCGCCGAAAACGCAGAGCAAGGATGATTGAGACCTTCGACACCATCCCGGCCCGTTACGACAGATTGGGCGCAGGTTATTCCACAGGCCAAAATTCAACCGTGTCGCTATGATATAATCAGGCATGAGGAGGTGATAAGATTGGGCACAAAAACGCTGAAGATGCCTGAAGACGCGCTGGTCGCGTTATTGAAGACCTTGAAAGAAGAAACGCTGGTGGACATTTTCTGGAAGACATTCGTGGAATCGGATACCTCGCCTCTCACCAGAGAAGAAGAGAGGGCGATTCAGAAGGCAAAGGACGAATTCAGGGGGGGGAAAACAGTCAGGTGGGAAAACTTGAAATAGTATTTTCACGGGCTGCCGCAAAGGATTACAAGAAACTGCCTGCCGATTACAAGACACTGGTCGATAAAGTTCTCATGAAGCTCTCAGAAGGGCTTCCTCTGGACTTGAAACCAATCGAGGGAGAATCCGCCTCTTATAGGATCAGGGTGGGCAAATATCGCCTCCTTTTCTCCGTAGACGGCCAAACCGCGATAATCTCGAAGATCGGATCGCGCGGCGACGTTTATAAGTAGACCAAAACTCACGCTCATCTTTGCTACAATAGCCAAACGGACAATCAATCCCGCAAGTTAAAGATGATCGAGACCTTCAACGCGGTCTCGGCAGGCTACGACAAGCCCGCGCTCCGGTTTTTCTCTGAAAGCGCCAAATGCATGGCTCGATATCTGGATACCCCGGATATCAGGCGAGTGCTCGACGTGGCGACCGGCACCGGCAATCTTGCTCTCGAAATCGCCAGGACTTTCC
>JAJYLU010000152.1 GCA_021787505.1 Nitrospirota bacterium
CATAGACTTTTCGATGTACATCTGTTTGCCGTCGGCGGAGCATATTCCCGCGCTCTCCTGCCCCCTGTGCTGGAGCGCGTAGAGACCGAGATACGCGAGGTTTGCGGCCTCGGGATGGCCGAAGACACCGAACACCCCGCATTCTTCGTGGAGCTTGTCCGCAAAAATGCAGTCATGTTCTTCGTCGGGAGGACGGCAGGAAGATCTTTCTTCTGAAAGCCGCTGCGGGTCGGCCCTTCGGGCTTTGCCGCGCGGCCTGTTATGTATCTCTTTGTCCAATCGAGTAATTTCTCTCTTGAGAGGTTACACGGTATTTTAACATAAAACTTTTCCTGAATTGGCCGAAAATACCCTGACCACCCTGTCAAAAGATTTGCAATACATTATTTCTTTGTGCTATTCTTGACTTAAGAATAGAGCCACGAAGGCTTATACGCAGGCGGTAGCCCTGCGAGAAAAGCCTTGGTGGCTTTTTTATTTCCTGAAAAAGGATCGTAAGCGGGATATCCGATCTCGCGATCGAGACAAAGGGGGATAGCCATGCATATGGCTGACGCGTTACTTTCTCCGGCAGTAGGCGCGACGTTCTGGGCGGGGACACTGGGCACTATCGGCTACTGCGCAAGAAAACTGAAAGAGAACATGGACGAAAAGATGGTCCCCCTCATGGGCGTGCTCGGCGCCTTTATATTCGCAGCACAGATGATCAACTTCACAATTCCGGGCACCGGGTCGAGCGGGCACCTCGGGGGAGGGATGATACTTGCCGTTATTTTGGGGCCTTATGCCGGCTTTATCGTCATGGCATCGGTCCTGACTATACAGGCCTTCTTTTTTGCGGACGGCGGTCTCCTCGCACTCGGCTGCAATATCTGGAACCTCGGCATATACCCCTGTTTTATCGCCTATCCTCTGATATTCAAGCCGCTGGCAGGGTCCGGCGCCAGTCCCAAAAGGATCACTATCGCATCTTTGATAAGCGGCGTGGTCGCGCTCCAGTTGGGGGCTTTCTCGGTAGTTATCGAGACGCTGCTGTCAGGACGGAGCGAGCTCCCCTTCGGCACGTTCGTTCTCATGATGCAGCCGGTCCATCTAGGCATCGGGATAGTCGAGGGATTCGTAACGGCAGGAGTGATCAATTTCGTCAGGGCTTCACGACCGGAGATACTCGAAAGCGCATCATCGGCCCGGCCGCTGTCCGGCGGCATCTCGACCGGAAGGGTCTTTGTCGGTCTGCTGATTGCGGCCGTGCTCACCGGCGGGGCGCTGTCGTGGTTTGCATCTTCTAACCCGGACGGCCTCGAATGGTCGATAGCAAAAGTCTTCGGAAAACCGGAGCTTCCTGAAAAAGAGACCGGCATCGCAACGGCCCTGAAGTCGGTGCAGAAGAGGACCGCCTTCCTGCCGGACTACGATTTCAAAAAGCACGAAGGGGCTGGAGAAGGGAATAGGGGCACCTCCTGGCCGGCGGTACAGCCCGGCACATCGGTGTCCGGCATTGTCGGCTCCGCCCTGGTATTGGCTGCGGTGCTCCTCATAGGACTGATCATCAGGGCTCTGCGCAGGAAATCGGTATGACACTGCAAAAGACTTAATGTTCTATGCGAAAGGCATGTGATTGTATAAAATGCAACTTCCTTCCGGAGCAATAATTATTGCAAAAACTGAGTCGGGCGTGATGGAAGACGTCCATAGTCGAGGCACCGAAAAGAACCTGAAAGCTTGCGACAAACCTCTGCAGGAATACAAAAAAGGTCGTGTCTGCGTTCACGTGAATCGGGATAACAATCTGCCGATTCTATGGCGTTTTTCGGCACGTTCGACTCCATCTTTTTTTGCAACAAAAGGAAATATAACGCTAAGATATTCTCATGTTCGATAGCGAATATTTCAACCTCGGATATCTCGACACCCTCTCTTACAGGGATACTGTGATCCACAGGCTCGACCCTCGGGCAAAGCTGATCGCAACGGTCTTATTCATTGTCACAGTCGTTTCTTTTCCGAAGTACGAAATCGCGGGACTGCTGCCCTTCTTTCTTTTCCCCGTGCTGCTCTTTTCGCTCGCCGACGTCCCTGTGAAGTTCATCCTGAAAAAGGTCCTTCTCGTGTCGTCCTTTGCCGTCTTCATCGGCATCTTCAACCCTGTGATCGACAGGCGGATCGTTTACTCTCTTCTGGGGGTCCCCGTGTCGGGGGGATGGATATCGTTTCTTTCGATCATGCTGAAATTTTTTCTCACGATCACCTCTGCCCTGCTGCTTATCGCAACGACCTCGTTCCCCGGCATATGCCATGCCCTCCAGAAACTCGGCATGCCCGAAATATTCGTCTCCCAACTCCTCTTCCTCTATCGATATCTTTTTGTATTGACGGAAGAGACGATGCGCATTGTGCGCGCAAGGGACATGCGCTCGTTCGGGAACAAGGGCAAGGGGATTAAGGCGTTCGTCCACCTCGCCGGGACGCTTTTTCTGAGGACTGTCGAGCGGGCGGAACGGATCTATCAGGCGATGCTTTCCCGCGGATTCGCCGGCAGGCTGCATTCCGTAAGGTCTTACCGCTTCTCCGGGGCCGACGGGGTGTTTGTCGGCGCGACGATCGCTGCTCTTTACCTTTTCAGGGCGCATGATATCGTCGGCGCCATCGGAAGATTTTCGATGAGGGTATTCTGAGAAATTCATGAGCCACCATATCGTCGAATTTCAGGATGTCCATTTCCATTACCCCGACGGGACTGCGGCGCTGAACGGCCTGTCCCTGCGAATTACCCACGGCGAGTCGGTCGGTATTGTGGGCGCAAACGGCTCGGGCAAATCGACCTTACTGATGCATACAAACGGCTTCCTGCTGCCTCAGTCCGGCAGCATCACGATCGGAGACCAGAAGCTCGATAAAAAGACGAGGCAGGAGGTCAGGAAGAAAGTGGGCCTTATCTTCCAGAACCCCGACGACCAGCTTTTCATGCCCACGGTCTTCGACGACGTCGCCTTCGGCCCGCTCAATCTCGGGCTGAGTCCCGATCGTGTCCGGGAGTGTGTCCACGAAGCGCTGGAGACCGTCGGCTGTCTGGGTCTCAGCGAAAAGCCCCCTCATCACCTTTCAGGAGGACAGAAGAGCGCAGTCGCCATTGCCTCGGTCATCGCCATGCAGCCCGACATACTGGTCATGGACGAGCCTGCCTCTCACCTCGACCCGAAGTCGAGAAGGGCGCTGATTAATCTGCTGATGCACTTCCACCACACGAAGATCATCGCTTCGCACGACCTCGACCTCATTCTGGATGTCTGCAAACGATGCGTCATCATAAAGGAAGGACGGGTCATCGCCGATGGACCCTCCGAAGAGATGCTGTCGAACAGGCGGCTGCTTGAGGAAAACAATCTTGAGTTGCCGTTATCACTTCAAAAAAGAGACTTTTCCCCTGGAGGAGATATGGACGAAATAACAAAACTGCACCATCTGCTCGGACACTGGGCAGAGCACAACTCGGAACACGCAAAGACATACCGTGACTGGGCGAAAAAAGCGGAATCACTCGGCAGAAAGGATCTCGCCGAACTCCTGCTGAGGATCGCCGAGGAGACCGTGGCCATGGACAGGCTTTTTCAGGATGCCATGGGACTCTGCAGATAGGAAGAAACCGTGACGGTCCTGGACAAGAAAACTCTATGGGAAGGAAAGTTCCTCAGAGCCGTGCTGGTAAGGTACATAGACGGATCCGGAGTGACAGAGAGGGACTGGGAGTCGATCGAGAGGGTCGGATGTGACGGCATCGTCGGGATCGTGCCTTTTACGGATGAAGGCGAAGTCGTGATGATTCGTCAGTTCCGGCCGCCGATAAACAGACACGTTGTCGAGCTGCCAGCCGGGCTCCGCGACCCCGGGGAAAAACCGGAAGACGCGGCCCGCAGGGAACTCATAGAAGAGACCGGCTATTCAGCGGGCGAGTTGAGATTCCTGACCGAAGGGCCGCTTTCTTCAGGCCTGTCATCCGAATTGCTTACGGTCTATACGGCAACAGGGCTCACGTTCGTAGGAGTTGGCGGGAGAGACGAGACCGAGCATATCGAGGTATTAAAGGTCCCGGTCAAAAGGGTCGCATCGGAGATGGAATCGATGCGTAAGGCCGGCGATTACATAGATCTCAAGGTATACGGCCTCGTCGAGTTCGCCCGGCGTTCGCTCGGGAAGTAACGACCGAATTGACGGCGGGTCAGCTTTTAACCTCTATCTTCTTTACCGCGCTAAGGCCGGCGACTTCGTCGATCACTCCGCCGATGGAAACGTCGTTCTTTGTCGTCACCGTAAAGATAAATGTCTTCTCCTTTTCCCGCGTCGCCACCCCGTAGTCCATTCTGACAATCTGAAACCCCTTCTTTTCAAAAGGCCGGGTCACCATTTTTTCTTCTCCCGTCTCGTCGGTGACCATGGTGACATACCGGTACGTCAGTCGCGGCATCCTGACCTCGAGTACGCGGAGGCCCCAGAGCGAGAAGAAGGTGATCACAAAACCCGAGATGGCGGCAAAATATTGCCCGGCCCCAACCGCAATCCCGATAGCCGAGACTATCCAGATACATGCTGCGGTGGTGAGCCCCTGTATCGAAAGCCCTGTCTTGAGGATGACTCCAGCGCCAAGGAATCCGACGCCTGTCATCGCCCCTGCTGCAATCCTCGTGGGGTCGATCCTCATGAACTCAGGGTTAACGGCGCTCTTCGCATAATAGCTTTCAGAAACGATCATGATCAATACGCAGGCGACGCAGACGAGGAGTTGCGTCCTGAAGCCGGCGGCGCGTCCGTGGGTCTGGCGCTCAAAGCCTATGGTACCCCCGAGGAGCGTGCCCAGCAGCAGTTTAAAAATGATCTCGTAAGGCCCGGCCATACTGAATTATATCAGAGAGTGGAGTGGTGAGGCTATCGGAAGTGAAGTGATACGGGAATAACGTTGCCGGCCGTCGTTCGATCCTTCTTTGCCCGTATTTGACAGCTGTATATTTTTGTCGCTGATCCCAGATATTGATCAATAGAAAAATGCGTTCGTTATCGGCATTCTTGACACCGAAAGCAGGACTCGGTAGAATTCGAACATCCCTGGGAGTGAAGGAATATTGGAGCCGGAATGCCAATGATTTCCGCAAAGCAAATCAAATGCGGGTGCGCCGGAGGTGGCTGATGAGAAAAGGAAGTAATATATGAATAAGGGAGCGAAGCTTGCAATAGCGGGCGCCGGAATGACAGGCGCCTATCTCTTCCGTATCCTGAAAAACGCCGGCCACGAGGTAGATCTCTATGATCGGCAGCAGGGAACGAGGTGCGGGCTCACGTCCTGTGCCTGGGGCACATCTCGAGGATTTATCGAGCTCGTGGAGCGGGCGGGACTTGACTCGGAGAAGTACATCCTGAGACGGCTCGATCACGTGTTGATGGATGACGTGAGGATCAAGGCGGAACTCATGGTCTTTGACAAGCCGCGGCTTGTCAGAGACTTACTGAAAGATGCAGAAGTGCATTTCAAACCTTTAGCGGTCGGGAGTTATGAGCGGGTAATCGATGCGACCGGTGTCTCCCGGGCCATGCTGCCCCCGATTGAAGACGACATCGTACTGAGGTGCAGACAATACCTTGTCGAGACAAAAGAGCCTCTCGAGAATCGGATCAAGCTTGGCGGCATAGGCTATGCTTGGTGTTT
>JAJYLU010000153.1 GCA_021787505.1 Nitrospirota bacterium
TGTCCGGATCCGTCCGCGATAGCATGGATACGCGTGCGTTCAGGTGGGAATGTACCAAAAGAAGCCGCAGGGAGCAAAAGTTAAGCGCGTGCATGATCTTGACGGCTGGAGCAGATTATGAAATTATCAAGGGTAGCGGAAAGCTGCCCACTGCCGGAGGTCCGACGAATCGGACCTCCTCAAGGTTAACAATCCGGCCGGACCTCAGCCACCGGCAATCATGATTCGCATTTGCCGGGAGGCTGTCTTATCCGAGCAGGGACGTGTCTATTGACTTCTTCACCATCGGTGTCTTCACCGTCCTCTTCACTATCTCCACGGTATTTACCACCTTCAGCTTGTCGAAGAGAAGCTCGAACTTATCCTCAAGCTCCTTCATGATAGGACCTTTGATTGCCGCCGGCAGGTCCCACCAATTCTTTTTCATCGGGCCGAACCCTTTTTTCCTCGTGCTGTAGATGAACTGTTCCTCTGTCTGGTCTTCTTTCTTTTCTTTGGCGTACTCGGACTTGATGAATTTGTAGACTTCCTCCCGGAAATCGGCCGGAAGATGCCTGCTGTCGTAAATGATGTTCTGGAAGCCGGTGGCAAGGTGGACTTCGGAGGTCCCCGTCTCAGGGAACATATGGAAGGCCTCCTCCGGCAACGTGGAGGCGCCGTGCTGGACCGCCCCTGAAAGGCCATAATCCTTTCTTGCCATATCGGACAGCTGCCTGAGGGTCTCGAAGTCTATCTTCACCTTTGCGAGGGTGCCGTCGGGAAGGACCACGCCCCCATGGGAGGTTCCGGTCTGCACGCTGAGCTTGCTCAGCCCTCTTCCTGCCTTAAATGTCTCCCTGAAGCCGTCGAGGTAGGCCTTGAGCTCGTCGGGAGTGCTGTTCTTTTTCCCTATTTCCCCGATCTCTCCGCCGACCGATATCTCTATGCCCTTGGGCTGTATCTCGCGGATTAGTGCGGCGAGTTCGGCGGTCTTTTCGAAATTCGGTCTCTGCTGTTCCTTCAGAGTCGGCTTTTCGAGGGCGGCAAGGGTAGACGAATCGATGTCGATATTATAGAACTCGGCCTCTACCGCCTCGCGGATGAGTCCCTTTACGTATCCGGTCTCGGCTGCTGGATCGCTCAAAAAATTTTTTCTGACCAGCTGGAAGTGATCGCCCTGAATAAAAACCGGCCCCTGAAAACCCTCCCGCACCGCCGCGGCAAGAACGACTGCTGAGTATTCGAGAGGCCTCTGCTTCGTGTAGCCGATCTCGGAGCGGGCAATCTCGAAAATAAAGGCGCCCACCTTTTTTTCGAGGGCTTTCCTGAAGACGGCCCTCGCTGAATCGTAAGTCAGCCCCCGTATATTCATTGCCGGCACGGTAAATCCCGGATAGTTCCTCCCCATTTCTTCATACAGACCCTGGATGGATGCAGGAACTGCGCCGCATGCCTTTGCGATTTCCTTGATGAGAAGAAAAAGTCCCTTCTTTTTTTCCTCATCGGCAAAGACCGCTTCGTGGATAAGTCCGTCCATCAAGGCCGAAAGGCCTTTACGGTCTTTGATCTTGATGCCATCCCTTTCCGCCGCGACAACTTCTTTAAGCCTGCTGGTGCTCATCAAGCCCTCCTTGTATGATTTTTGTAGGTCCTCTTTTTTGCGTCCGAATTATCTAACGCTATTATACCGGTTTTGTCAGGGCATTACGAACGGCCTCTCCCCGACTTCGCCCCGCGTCCTAAAATACCGGCTCAGCACTGTTTCGATATTACGGAGGATGCTGTCTTTCGAGTTTATTATAAATATATTGTCCCGTATCTGAAAGAGCTCTTTTTCGATACGCAGGACCTCAGGCGTCCGGCGATGCCTCTTTCTCAGTTCCCCCTCGAACATCGGGACGATCTTGTCCTTCATCCTCAGTTCCGTATCCATGAAGAATACGGCGATCTCCGGGCGCAGGTCCGAGATCCTGTCGAGGAACGCCGATATTTCATTGTCGTAGATCTGCTTGGGCGGCGAAGACTTGACTTCGGTATACAGGAGTGAACCGTCGAACTTCGCGATCACGTCGTAATCGCCCCCGATCATCGGCCTCTTGAACTTTGCCCCGCGGATCGCCTCAGCGCCGAACTCCCTCTTCAGGAGCTCGGCAAAATACCACTCGAGGGTCTCGCCAAAGCTTTTGATATGAAGGCCGAGCCTGTATCCGGAACCCTGTTTTTCCACCAACCCGATACGAACAAGGCATTCGATGTATTGATCCGTAACGCCGGATGTTGCATACCGCGTCACCTTTTCGGCTGTAAAGGAATCCTGGTCTTTTATCACGTCGCGCAGAAACAAACGAAAGGAGTATTTCTGGAGAAGCCGGTAATACTCATCAACAAATTCAGCCGCCGGGAGCAGAAGGTCGTCGGAGGGGTCTTTCTTGTAAATGCGAAAACCCCGCCGCCTGAGAACTACCTCGATCCCGGGGGTCAATACATTCAGGGTATGCCTGAGCCGCCTGATCTCGCCTCGCAAGAAGGAGAGTTCATCAAAATTATTGTCTTCGGGCATCTCTCCCCTCAAAGGAAAAAAAGGATCAGCGCTTCAGCTGCTTTTCTTGTCTCCCAGGCATTTCAACGCAACCCTTCTGTGCCTCGGTCCATCGAACTCACAGAAAAAAATCGACTGCCACGTGCCGAGAACCAACCGCCCCTCATCGACCAGCACTGTCTCCGAGATGCCCACCAGGGAGGCCTTGATATGCGCTGAGGAATTCCCTTCCCTGTGGTGGTAATCGCCTTCGAAGGGGACAAGCTTGTTCAGGACGGTCTGGATATCGCGCTGAACGCTCGGGTCAGCCCCCTCATTAACGGTGATCGCGGCGGTCGTATGAGGGACGTAAAGATAACAGATGCCGCTTACGATACCCGCCTCTTTCAGGACCTCCTGGACCTTATCAGTTATGTCGATGAACTCCGTTCTCGCCCTGCTCTTGACGTTTATATACCTGACCACCCTTATCCTCCAGCGAAGACAATTATCCGATCTGCCGACCGAATATCCTGTCGTAAAATCCATCCTCTGCCGAGAAGGAGATAGCGACTATGGCGACATTGCCGGGCAGATCAAGGTTTCTGGCCTTTATTATATCCTTTTCAGTCGTAACAATCCACCCGGCGCCGGTCCTTTCTGCTTCTGTCTTTATCGTGAAAATGTCTTCGCATCTGTAAGCGTAGTGGTCCCTGAAGGAACGAAATCCGGTGACTTCGGCCCCCGACAAACGGAGCGTCCTCAGGAACGATTCCGGAGAGCCGAGCGCACAAAATCCAAAGATCTTCTTGCCCGATATCCAGTGTATCGGCTTCTCACTCCCGTCGAGAAATCTGCATGAAAGAGGCCTATGTTCTGCACGAAAAATGCCGCATCGCTGATTATATCTCCTTATCTCCTTGTGCAGACCGTCAAGCCTGTCGCGGCCGCCCTCATGAGGTTCCACTGTTTTTGTCAGGACGATGATATCCGCACGGCCCAGAGAGGAAACCGGCTCCCGCAGCCGCCCCAGGGGCAGCAGCGTTCCTTTGCCGAAGGGGTCTTCTGCATCGATCAGCACGATGTCCGTGTCACGGAAAAGGCCCCGATGCTGGAACCCGTCGTCGAGAATGAAAAGACGTTTCCCGAATTCCGAGTCGGTTATCCCTAGTTCATGAAGGGCAAACATGCCCCCTTCATACCTGTTGCGGCATTTCACAACCGGTACGCCTTCCAGTCTTTCAGCCATCAGAAAAGGCTCATCTCCGGCTTCGCCGAATGAAAGAAGAGGCCCTTCTCCCTTGGTCACAAAGCAGGGTCCCTTTGCCGTACCCTTATATCCCCGGGTAAGGACAATCGGCGAGAGCCCTCTTCTGATCCCCTCCTCCGCAACGGCGATCACTGCCGGCGTCTTGCCGGTACCACCCACTGTGATATTTCCTATGCTGATCACCTTGCAGGGCAGACGCTTCCGGTTCCTGAGGGAACAATATTGCCTGGCCGAAAAACCGAGGTAGTATAGAAATTCAGTAACGCGCATGCCTTCTTCGAAGATGCCCTTCCGGCACCGGACGGATCAGACGATCCCCTGCCTGAGGATATCGTGAAGGTGGATCACGCCGGTTGCCTTTCCCTCCTCATCAGGTACCACGAGCACGGTGATCGAATGCCTTTCCATGACTGCGAGCGCCTTTGCCGCAAGCTCGTCTGCCGTGATCGTCTTCGGGTCCTTCGACATGACTTCCGAAGCGCTCATATCAAAGAAGTCCTTGCCCCACTTTTCTATCCCCCGTCTCACGTCCCCATCAGTGATGACACCGAGCATTTTCCCGCCTGTATCGGTGACGATCGTTACCCCGAGTCTCTTGGAAGAGATCTCCATGACAGCGGTAGCCATTGAGGCGTCGGCCCGTGTCACCGGGACCGCCGGACCGGCATGCATCAGGTCGCATACCTTTATAAACAGCTTTTTCCCGAGGCTTCCACTCGGATGGAATAGCGCAAAGTCTTCTTCCTTAAACCCCCGCTTGATCAAAAGCGCGACCGCAAGCGCATCCCCCATCGCCATCGTAGCGGTGGTGGAGGCGGTCGGTACGATCCCGAGAGGGCATGCCTCCTCGGCAACAGAGATATCGAGGGAGACGTCTGCCGACATGCAGAGGGTGGAACGCGGATTGCCGCTCATCGAAATAAGGTTGATGTTGAACCTTTTCAAAAAAGGGATAAGCCCCACGAGTTCGTCCGTCTCCCCGCTGTTGGAGATGGCGATGATCACATCCCGCGCGGTGACCATGCCGAGGTCTCCGTGGCTCGCCTCGGCGGGGTGGAGGAAAAAGGCCGGGGTGCCGGTCGAGGCCAAGGTCGCCGCGATCTTCTTCCCGACTAGACCCGATTTCCCCATGCCGGTGACGATGACCCGTCCGGAGCTCTGGTAGATGAGCTCGACCGCCTTTTCGAAGTTGGCGTCGAGCTTTTCGATTAGTCCCGCGACCGCATCCGCCTCTGTCCGGAGGACCTTTATTGCAATATCGAGAACATTCATCTCTTATTCACGCCTGCCCGCGATTGCCGCAATTTCCCTGACCGTCTTCAGAAGCGGCAGCACGTCACCCAGCCGGAGCATATTGGGGCCGTCGCACAATGCCTTATCAGGGTCTGGATGCACTTCCATAAAGAGCCCGTCCACTCCCACGGCCGCCGCGGCGCGGGCTAGAGGCCCGGCAAACTCCCTCTGGCCGCCCGAGCGGCTGCCCTGTCCCCCGGGGAGCTGGAGACTGTGGGTGACATCGAATATCACGGGATAGCCGAAGGCCCTCATAAGCGGCAGCCCTCTGAAATCCACAACAAGGTTATTATAGCCGAAAGAGGTCCCCCGTTCAGTGATAGAAAGGTTGGTATTGCCGGTCGAGGTGAACTTGTCTATGATGTTCTTTATATCCCAGGGAGCAAGGAACTGTCCCTTCTTCACATTAACCGGTTTACCTGTTTCTGATGCTGCCAGGATCAGGTCGGTCTGCCTGCATAAGAAAGCAGGCACCTGGAGGGCATCAAGTACCTCCGCCGCAGGCGCAATCTCCCGGATCGAGTGGATATCGGAAATCACGGGTATCCCGAACTTTTCCTTCACATCCGATAAGATCCTGAGGCCCCTGTCGATCCCGGGTCCCCGAAAGGAA
>JAJYLU010000154.1 GCA_021787505.1 Nitrospirota bacterium
TGCAGGTCCCACTTGCGCACGTAATGCTGCTTCAGGGTCTTATCGGTAAAAACGCCCGTGGGGCAGACCTCAACCAGGTTGCCGCTGAACTCGTTTTCGAGCACCCCCTCCTCATGCCTGCCGAAATAGACTGCGTGATGGCAGGCAAATACATTGAAGTCCCGGCCGCCGGCATAATCCCGGTAGAACCTGACGCAACGGTAGCACTGGATGCAGCGGTTCATCTCGTGATTGATGAAGGGGCCGAGGTACTGGTTTCTGTGAGTCCGCTTCTTAAAGCGCGTCCTCCGGTAACTGTGGCCTGTCATCACGGTCATGTCCTGAAGATGACATTCACCGCCCTCGTCGCAGACAGGACAGTCGTGGGGATGGTTCAGCATAAGCCATTCGATGTTCGCCGCCCTGAAGGCCCTCGCATCAGGGTCCCCGATAGAGATCCGCGTGCCGTGTGCGGCGGGCGTCATACAGGCCATTACGATCCTTCCGCGCGTGTCGTTTTCGTCCTTGAATTGTTTTACCGCGCATTGCCTGCAGGCACCCACAGAATTCATCGCAGGGTGCCAGCAGAAATAGGGAAGGTCGAACCCAAGCGAAAGACAGGCATGCAGAAGGTTGTCTCCTTCCTTCACTTCATAGGGCTTATTGTCTATGTAGATCGTCGCCATCGTCAAATATCCTTCATTTCCACGGGCACTTCTTCTCCCGTATATGCCGCTCGAGGTCTTCCCTGAAGATCTTCAGCCCGCTCTGAAGAGGTTCCACCGCACCCGGGGCCAGGGCGCAGAATGTATTGCCCGGGCCGAGGCGCCTGCACTGCTCTTCGAGGACCTCGATATCCTCCGGCTCCCCCTCGCCGTTTTCGATCGCCCGCAGTATCTGTTCTATCCACCGGAGCCCTTCGCGGCAGGGCGTGCACCAGCCACACGACTCGCGAGCGAAAAAAACTTCGAGGTTATGCATCGCCCCAATCGGGCAGGTCTTGTCGTCTATCACAATCATCGTGCCTGTCCCGAGCCTGCTGCCCGCCTTCTGCACCGAGCCGTAGTCCATCTTCACATCGAGATGCTCTTCTGCCAGGAATTCAGTCGAAGCGCCGCCCGGTATCACGCTTCGGAACCGGAAGCCGTCGCGCATACCTCCCGCATGCTCTTCGAGGAGCTCCCGGATCGTAACGCCCATCGGCAATTCCCACAAGCCTGGCCTCTTCACCTTCCCGCTCACCCCGTATATCTTCGTGCCGGTGTCGGCTGAAGGACTGAGTCCATTGAACCAGTGAGGGCCGTTCGTCACGATGTGAGAAATATTCGAAAGCGTCTCGACATTGTTCACGATCGTCGGCTTTCCCCAGAGCCCGCATACCTGCGGGAACGGTGGCTTTGCCCTCGGCGTAGCGCGCTTTCCTTCCAGAGCGTTCAGGAGCGCTGTCTCCTCGCCGCATATGTAACGACCTGCACTGGTATGGATGTACATTTCGAGGCTATACCCGGACCCGATGATGTTCTTCCCGAGGTAATTATTTTCGTATGCCTCGGCAATAGCCCTTTCGAGTATGGCAGCAGCCAGTTTATAGGCCCATCTCAGGAAGATATACGAAACGTCCGCCTGGATCGCATAGGCGCTTATGATCATCCCCTCTAAGAGCTGGTGGGGATTCCCCTCCATAAGGAGCCTGTCCTTGAAGGTCCCCGGCTCCATCTCATCCGCATTGCAGATCAGGTACTTCGGCCGCGGCGCGTCTTCTCCCATCGGCACGAAGCTCCACTTCTGGCCTGTCGGAAACCCGGCGCCGCCCCTCCCCCTTAGATTCGAATCGGTCACGACCTTCTGCACGTCCTTCGGGGACATTTCTTTCAGCGCCTTCCGAAGGCCCTGATATCCTCCGGCCGCCTCATATTCCTTCAGGCTCAAGGGCACCCTGTCCGGCCTGAGATCTTTTGTAAGAGGTCTTTCAGCCATCGTCTTTCCTATCTGTACTTTTCGAGTATCTCATCGATCCTTTCGCCCGTCAAATCGAGATAAAGCTCGTCGTCGACCATCATCGCAGGCGCATGGTCACAGGCGCCGAGACATGAGATCGGAAGGACAGTAAACTGACCGTCAGTGGTCGTTTCGCCTGGGCCGATGCCAAGCCGCCTCTTCAGCTGTTCCCGCACAGTTTCGTATCCCATGATCCAGCAGCTTATGCTGTCACACACAAGTATCACATGTTTCCCTACCGGCCTTCTGAATATGAGACTGTAGAAAGTCGCAACCCCGTCGAGTTCATCGGGAGTCATGTCGAGCATCCCCGCGACGCCCCTGATCTCGTCCGAGACCCATCCGCGGTGCCTCTGCACGATCTTCAGAGCATCGACACAGGCCCCCTGTTTAAATGCCGCCTTTTTCAGCTCCTCCTCAATCTGTCTTCTCTCTTCGTCAGTAGGCAATCATCACCTCAACCCATTATCTATCGCCGACATCAACATATCCACAGTTGTAAAGTCGATCGGATATAAAGAAGGTCGAATGTGCTGAAAAAGATCCATAATCTGAGGCTCCGCAGACCCACTGCGTTGCGACATACCTTTTTCCGGTATCACTCTTTGCCAAAACTGCGCTTGCGTGAATCATAATGAATCTTGCCGAATTTATGGACTTTTTCAGCATGTTAGCCTTCTCCCTATGCAAGAGGATTCTCATCTGTCCACATCCGCCAATACGAAGTCTATGCTGGCGAGGATCGCCAGCAGGTCCTGCACCGTAAGGCCGCGGCTGATCAGGGGTATCATCTGCAGGTGCGCAAAAGACGGGGTGCGGATGCGTGTGCGGTACGACATCGTCCCCCCATCGCTGATGAGATAATATCCGTTATTTCCCTTCGTCGCCTCGATGCCCATAAAGACCTCTCCCGGCGGAATCACCGGCCCCCAGCTCACATTCAGGAAATGAGTAATGAGCGTCTCGATATCGTGCATGGTGCGCTCCTTCAGCGGCGGCGTGGCAAGGGGATGCTGCGACTTGTAAGGCCCTTCCGGCATCTGCTTCAGGCACTGTTCTATGATCCTCAGACTCTGTCTGATCTCTTCTACCCGCACCACGCCCCGATCGTAGCAGTCTCCGTGCGAACCAGTAGGGACATCGAACTCGAATTGCTCATATCCCGAATAGGGCCGCTTTTTCCGGAAATCCCATTCGAATCCGCAGGCCCTCAGGCCCGGTCCGGTTATGCCCCATTCTATCGCCTCATCACGGGTATAAACCCCGACGTCCCTGGTCCGCGCCTTCAGGATGCCGTTCTGCATCACCATCTTGTCGTATTCCGCCAGCCTCGGGGGCAGGTAGTCGAGGAAATCGCGGACGAGTCGGTCCCAGCCCTTCGGCAGGTCCTGTGCAACACCACCTATCCTGAACCAGCTTGGGTGCATACGGCCGCCGCATATCGCCTCAACGACTGTGAAGACCCTCTCGCGGTCGGTAAACATGTAAAAAACAGGAGAGAGTTGTCCTACGTCCTGTGCAAAGGTTCCGTACCAGACTAGGTGGCTGGCGATCCTGAAGAACTCCGCCATCATCACCCGCACCACCTTTGCCTTGTCAGGCACTTCTATCCCGGCAAGTTTCTCTACCGCCAGTACATACGGAAGGTTATTCATCACGCCGCCCAGGTAATCGATCCGGTCGGTATAGGGGATGAAGGTATGCCAGGACTGGCGCTCACCCATTTTTTCGGCGGCGCGGTGGTGGTAGCCGATATCGAGCACGGCGTTGACGATCTCCTCGCCGTCGAGTTCGAGTATGATCCTCAGAAGCCCGTGGGTGCCTGGGTGCTGGGGCCCGAGATTAAGAAAAAGGTAATCGGTATCTTCGCCCCCCTGTTTCAAGCCCCATTCTTCAGGACGGAAGAGCAGCGCCCTCTGTTCTTCCTCTTCTTTCACCCCGGGAAGCCGGAAGGGTCCCATCTCTGTCGCGCGTGCCGGATGCTCCTTCCGCAGGGGGTGCCCTTCCCACGTGGGCGGCATCAGGATCCTTTTCAGATGCGGATGCCCGCCGAAGGTGATGCCGAACATGTCCCATGTTTCCCTCTCGTACCAGTTAGCGGAGGGCCATATATCGGTGACCGAAGGGAGGGAAGGATATTCTCCTTTGAGCGGCACCTTGACGCGGATATCCTGGTTCCTCCCGTAGGAGAGGAGATGATACACAACCGTAAAATCGCTCTCCGGGAGCCCCTGCCGGTTGCTCCGGAAGCGCTCGTCAACGGCGAAGAGATCGTACAGCGTCCGGTAAGGCGCCTCGATTCCGGTCTTCAGAAAACGCAGGACCTCCGACGCGTTTTCGGCAGATATCCATACAGTAGGGATGGAATCGACAGTCTGCTGCACGACTCCAATGGCCCCGGGAAATCTGCCCCCGAGTTCCTCTATGACCGGACTGTTTTCGTGCATCCGGAATCAGACCTCATCGGGCGGCCTAAGCATCGTGGCCATTTTTCTCTCCGCCCTTTTCATGTCCCGCCGACACGAGCCTACCGGCCGCTCGATCCCCTGCGGACCCGCGACCCAGCTCAGCGGTCTCCTCTCCTTTCCGATCAAGTCGCGCAGAAGCAGAAGCCCTTCCATAAACGCATCCGGACGTGGAGGACATCCCGGGATGTACACATCCACGGGAAGAAATTTGTCCACACCCTGCACTACGCTGTAGATGTCATACATCCCGCCGGAGTTCGCGCAGGAGCCCATGGATATCACCCAGCGCGGCTCCATCATCTGTTCGTAAAGCTGCTTGATCACAGGAGCCACCTTGATGAAGACCGTACCGGCAATAATCATAAGGTCGGCCTCTCTCGGCGTTCCGCGGATCACCTCCGCGCCGAAACGGGCGACGTCGTATTTGCTCGTGAGTGCCGTCGCGAACTCGACGTAACAACAAGACAGGCCGAAGTTAAAAGGCCAGATCGAGTTCTTTCTGCCCCACCCGAGAAGGTCCTGGAGCCTGCTGAAGAGCAGACCCCGCGACACCGCTTCCTGCACCGGGTCCTTCGTCCCCTTTTCGGGATAAGGCCGCCCGGGTTTCGTCAACGACCATTCCATCGAAGCCCCTTCCTCCTTAATCCTTCTGTTCTATTTTTCGTCCACTCGGGCCCCAGTCGAGCGCGCCGAGCTTCCAGAGGTACACGAGGGCTGCCAGGAGGACCCCGATGAAGATCAGTATCTCTATATACCCACTCCATCCTGCCTCGCGCAGCGTGATCGCCCATGCGAAGATAAACACCGCTTCAACGTCGAAGATCACGAAGAACATCGCGACCAGATAAAACTTGATATCGAAGCGTATGCGCGCGGTCCCGGTCGACGATACGCCGGATTCGTAAGGAACGCCCGTAGCACGCTCCTTGTGCCTCTCCCCGAGAACGTAGGAGAAGGCGACCATAAAAACCAGGAGGCCGATCACCAGGACAAAGTAGACGGCAAACGGCCAGAGAACGGTCCCATATGCGCCAGATACGTCCAATTACATTTTCTCCTTACTTCACCATCTTCTTTTTAGCCCCTGTCTTTTTCGATTCCGCCTTTACCGCGTGCCCGCCGAATTCATTCCTCAGTGCGGCAAGGACTTTGTCGGAAAACGATTCTTCCTCACGCGATCTGAACCTGTTAAACAGCGACAGTGCCGTG
>JAJYLU010000155.1 GCA_021787505.1 Nitrospirota bacterium
CTGTTCATGCGCTCTTTCATCACCTTGTGCATCTGGTCCTTCTGGAGGACATACGTCGGCGCTCCGGTCGAGCATATGATGATATCGGTATGCACGAGTTCATGGAGGAAGTCCTCGAACTTCACCGGTTTGCCGTTGAACTCGCGCGCGAGTTCGCATCCCCTCTCATAAGTCCTGTTGACGACCATCACGTCCTGGACCCCGTTGTTCATGAGGTGGCGGGCCGCCAGCTCGGCCATCTCGCCGGCGCCGAGGAGCATGAAGGATTTGCCCCCAAGGTCAGTGAATATCTTTTTGGCGAGTTCCACGGCAGCGAAGCTTATCGAAACGGCGTTCTCGGCGATCCGCGTTTCGGTCCTGACCCGCTTGGCGGTAGATATCGCCTTTTTCATGAGCTTGTTCAGGAGGACGCCGGTCGTCTTTTTCCCGAGCGCGAAATCGAAGGCGTCCTTAATCTGGCCGAGGATCTGGGGCTCACCGACCACCATCGAATCGAGGCTCGACGAGACCCTGAAGACATGCCGTATCGCGTCCTCGCCGTTATGGACGAAAAGGGATTTTTCAAACTCCTGTCTCGGCATCCCGTGCAGGGAGGACAGGAAATCTTTTATATGGTCCGCGGCCGCTGAAGTGTTGTTTACACACGTATAAAGCTCGACCCTGTTGCAGGTCGAGAGTACCGCCGCCTCCCTCACCTCGGGGATTTTCCTCAGCCCGAATATGCCCTCTTCGAGTTTGGGACCGTTAAACGCGAGCTTCTCCCTGATCTCGACGTTAGCCGTCTTGTGAGTTACTCCTAAGACCAGGACCTTCATCAGAATATGTGTTTGCTCTTAAGGATGAAGTTAACCCCGAAGAACGTGAAAAGGACTACGCAGAACCCGAGGATCGATAGTATCGCGGCGCGCTTTCCCCTCCAGCCGGCGATGAGTCTCACATGGAGGACGACCGCATAGATGAACCAGGTGATCAGGGACCAGACTTCCTTCGGGTCCCATCTCCAGTAGCTTCCCCATGCGCTTTCGGCCCAAAGGGCCCCGGTAATAATCGCGAGCGTAAGGAGCGGAAACCCGAGGGTGATCAGCCTATAATTTATCTCGTCGAGTATCTGGAGGCTCGGCAGCCTCTGAAAAAGACCGCCAAGGTGCTTTGATTTGACGTAATGCTCCTGCAGGAGATACATGATCCCTATCCCGAAGGCCATCGCGAAGGCGGCATCCCCGACAAAGGCGAGCACCGTATGGATCCCGAGCCAGTAGCTCTGCAGCACCGGGCTCAGCGGCTCCATCTTGCGGGGAAGCATCGAGGAAGAGAGCATCACCAGGAATACGATAGGCATGATAAACGACCCGAGAAGGCCGATTTTATAACGATACTCGAGGAAGAGAAAGATCAGTACGATACACCATGCGAAGAACGAGGAGGCCTCGTGCAGGTTGGCGATCGGGATATGGCCGGAAATTACATAGCGGGCAACGATATTGGAGGTATGGAAAAGAAACCCTATTACAGCAAGACTGAGCATGATGGTCGAACTCGTCTTCGTGCTCTTGAAGAGCTCCAGCACGCAGACGATCGACGCCGCGAAATAAAACGTAAGGGCAAGTTCAAAGAGATAAATTTCGACGCCCATCAGAAGCAGCCGAGCTGACAATCTTTGATCTTGATGCCCAATTCATCGGCAGCAGCGCCGACTTCCTTGTAGGAAATGCCGAGATCCTCAGCCAATTTCCGTGCCGCAGCGCATGAAAGTCTCCCGTCGGTGACTTTCTTCAACATCTTTTCCTTCAGCTCTTTTTTCATCCTTAATACGCTCGCTAACCCCGCGGAAAGACCAAGGGGAGTATGCTCGCTATCCATTTAAAAACAAGGACTTTCAGCGAACTTTTCACTGTAAATCAACTTTAATAATACAATAATACTGACGGAAAACACAATTTAGCAGCCCCAAGTTGCGGCTCAGTAGCCTGAGGGCACCCCGGATTCGAACAACTTCTGGGCGATGCCGAGTTCATCGGGGACGACCAGCTCAGGCATCGACACCTTTTCGGACTTCAACACGGCAGAGAATTCTTCGCCCTGCCAGAGCCCTATCTCTATTGCTACTTCCCTGCCGGGCATCCCGATCTCGAAGAACCCGCTTCCTATGCGTCCGTCCAAAAGCATATCGAAGAATCTGTCGCGGTGGAATTCCCAAGACCTTTCACCGGAAGTGACGTCGAACACCCTCATAATGATCGGTGTGCCCTCATCTGGTACCTGCTCCTTTTTTATCTCCCAGTCGACGAATATCACGTGCGGGTCCACCGACATAAGGATCACCTCGTCTTCTCCGTATTCCCCGGGCAATTCTCTGGGGCCGGTTTTCGGCACTGCAAAGGCCCGGGGCAGGGAAGCCTTCTTTTTAGTTTTCAGGGACTTTGTTTCTTTAGCCGGTATTTTAGTCGTAGGGGAAAAACTGCCCGCCGGTTTCTTTGCCGGCTTTTTCGGGACCGTTTTTGTCTCGGTCTTTAACGGGGCCTTCTTCCTGGCGGAAACCCGGGACGCTATCTTTACCGCTGAAGAGGTTGCCTTTCCTGCGGTCTTCGACGGCCCCCTGAGGGTTTTTTTTATGCGCGAAGGTTTTGCAATTTTTTCCGCTAATTTTGCAGAAGGCTTTGCCGCTTTCTTCGTCTTCACTGACCGGGTCGGCTTGCCGGCCGGCTTTTTTTTCACGTCCTTCTTTGCTATTTCAGATATCGAAGTGCCGGCCTTTTTCAGAGACGCGCGTTTGCCCTGCCCGGTCTTCTTTGGCGGGGCAATGGTTTTTTTCTTTTCGGCAGGTTTTTTCATTGTACAGGCGTTATTTTACCAAATCGCGGCCTATAATACAGCCCCCTAATGTGCCTCCGCCCAGTTTCTTCCGTGACCTATCTCGACCTTGACCGGAACTGCGAGCGGCAAAGCTCCCTCCATCTCATCTCTTACAAGGTCCTTTACTTTATCGAGCTCATTTTCCGGAAGCTCGAAGAGGAGTTCGTCATGGACCTGAAGGATCATCCTGGCCGTAAGGGACTCCTTCTTCAGTCTCCCGGAGATATTGATCATCGCAAGTTTTATGATGTCGGCGGCTGTGCCCTGGATCGGTGAATTCACCGCGAGCCTCTCGCCCAGCTGTCGGGTATTTTTGTTATGGCTTACGATCTCCGGGACCGGCCTCTTTCTTCCAAAAAGGGTGCGCACAAACCCCTTTTCAGCAGCCTCCGCAAGCACCCTTTCGGTATATGCCCTCACGCCCGGATGGCGGTCGAAATATTGCGTGATATACCTCTTTGCGTCTTCTCTTTCGATGTTCAGCGTCTCCGACAGGCCGAAGGCGGATATCCCGTAGATCACCCCGAAATTGACGGTCTTCGCGGTCCTCCGCATCTCTTCCGTTACCTTGTCGATCGGCAGCCCATAGAGTTCGGCGGCGGTCCTTGCGTGGATGTCGAGCCCCCTGTTGAAGGCTTCAATCAGCCCCTCGTCTCCGCTCATGTGGGCGAGCACCCGAAGCTCCACCTGGGAGTAGTCGGCCGAAAGCAGGATATTCCCCTCTTCGGCGATAAACGCCTCGCGTATCCGTTTTCCCCATTCGCCCCGTATCGGTATGTTCTGAAGATTGGGATCGCTGCTGCTCAGTCTGCCGGTTGCAGTCGCGGTCTGGTTGAAGGACGTGTGGAGGCGGCCGGTCTCCTGGCTCACCAGCGCGGGCAGTACGTCGAGGTAGGTTGTTTTCATCTTTGTCAGGCTGCGGTAATGGAGCACCTCCCTCGGCAGTTCGTGAAATTCCGCGAGCTCTTCCAGCACATCCATCCCGGTGGAATAGCCGGTCTTCGTTTTCTTTGTGGGGCTCAAACCAAGACTCTGGAAGAGTATCTTGCTCAGCTGTTTGGGGGAGTTGATGTTGAATTCCTCTCCGGCGAGGAAGAATATCCTCTTCTGAATACTCTCTATCTCCACCGCCATTGCTGACGACATGCGGCGCAATAATTCCGAGTCGATCCTTATTCCGGCCTTTTCCATTTCGATAAGCACGCCGATAAGCGGCATCTCGATATCGAAATAGACCTTTTCGAGCCCCTCGTTCCGGACCTTCCGGAAGAGGAGATCTTTCAGCTCATAGCTGAGCGCCGCATCCTCGGCGGCATAGGATGTGGCCTCTTCTATGGTCACCCCGGCAAATGAAGCCCTTTTTTTCAGGACTTCTGCGAACGATTTCTTCCTCTTCGAGAGATACTCGAAGGAAATCTCCCCGAGACTTGGGGTCGCCTTGTTCGGATTTAAGAGATAGGCCGCTACCATGGTGTCATAGCACATACCTTCCACTGCCACGCCCTCCCTCCCCATGAGCATGATGTCGTATTTGAGGTTATGCCCTATCTTTGCGATTTCTTTATTCCCGAGCACCCCACCGATATGCCGCAGCACTTCAGTCTTGTCCGGCTGTCTTCCCATCCCTTCGTAAGCATGTGCAACAGGGATGTACGAGGCCTTTCCTTTTTCGGTGCATACGGCGATCCCCACAAGGCTGTCGGTCAGCGGATTCCTGCCGGTCGCCTCCAGATTAAAGGCGATTTCGTTCTTTGCCGAAGACAAGACCTCCTGAAGTCTCCCTATGGATCCGATCGTCTCATATTCGCACGCTGTCTCTACGGACGGGATGAGCTTCATCAGGCTCGTGAACTCGAATTCCCGGAAGAGCGGCAGGAGTGCCAGCCAGTCCGGCTCCCGAAGCCTGAATTCCTGCGGGGCGACATCGATCGGCACCGAGGTGTCTATCGTCGCCAGTTTTCTGCTCAACTGGACGATCTCCCTGCTTTCGGATACCATTTTACGCAGTTTTTCCCTTTTTATCCTTTCGGGGTGATCGAGAAGCTCGTCGAGACTGCCGAAGAGCAAGAGGAGCTCCTTCGCTGTCTTTTCACCGACGCCTTTGATCCCGGGGATATTGTCCACCGAATCTCCCATCAGCGCCATGAATTCCGTTACCCTCTCCGGGCCGACGCCGAACCGCTCCCTGACATAATCGGGACCGAGGACCCTCTCCTTCATCGGGTCATAAATCCTGATGTGGTCGTCCACGAGCTGCAACATGTCCTTGTCGGCAGTCACAATAAATACCTCATGCCCCTCTTCGGCAGCCTTCCTGGCTATCGTACCGATGAGGTCGTCGGCCTCATAGCCGGGCATCTCGAAGATCGTGATACGAAAGCCGGATATCATTTTCCTGATGAAAGGCAGCTGGGCGACCAGATCGGAAGGCGTCTCGGGCCTCTGGGCCTTGTATTCCCCGTATAGTCTGTGTCTTTCGGTCAGCGCCGGAGAGTCGAACGAGACGACCAGCCCGTCGGGCTTTTTTTCTCTTATGATCTTCAGCAGCATGTTCGTGAAGCCGTATATCGCGTTTGTCGGAAAACCCTTCGAGTTCGTAAGGCTTTTTATGGCGTAAAATGCACGGTAGACGTACGAATTTCCATCGATCAGATAAAGGTCCATGGGAGATTATACCCGCATAACCGGAAACGTGTAAATCGCAATCCGCAATGAGGTAGGGTGTCCCACTCGAAATAATTGGCCTATTTCTGTTATAGTTTCTCACGGAATTATAGCCCCATTCATTATCGAAG
>JAJYLU010000156.1 GCA_021787505.1 Nitrospirota bacterium
AAGAGCTCAAGCAGCGAACCGATGAAGTATGCGCCCGCCGAGACCCCGCCAATGAAGAAATATATCGCGATATAGTACCACTCCCAGTGCGGCGCCTGCGTTTCAAAGCTCATAGCTTCACCTCCTTCTCCTTTTTCTTTTCACCCCGTTCGCGGAAACTTATCAGGGCGGCGGCCGCAACTACTACCGCGGAGGCCACGGTAACGGCGGTGGAGGGCAACAGCCGCTGCTGCGGCACTACCGGAGCTTCCGGCTGGCCGTAAACCGATGGTCTGTCCATAAAGAGATAGAAGACGCTCAGACCGCCTGCCTCCTTATAGCCATAGATGTTCGCCTTTGCAAACCCGAGTCCTTTTAGCCGGGCCAGCCGGGCGTCCGCCTTCTTCCTGAGGTCAGTGACTTCTCCGAAGGAGATAGACCCGGTCGGGCACGCCTTTGCGCATGCAGTGCCGAGGCCGTTATGGATGCGGTCATTGCAGAGCGTGCATTTATGGACCGTACCCGTCTTCTCGCTAAAGGATATGACCCCGAAGGGGCAGGCCGGGATGCAGTATTTGCAGCCTATGCAGACGTCCTGCTGCACAAAGACGTTGCCCATGTCGGTCCTGACGATCGCCTTGACCGGACATGCGTTAAGGCATCCGGCGTCATTGCAGTGCTTGCATGAATCGCTTGAAAACAGCCAGCGCGCCTCGGAGCGGCTTTCGTTGAACTGCTCGATGAAGCGCACGTGCCTCCAGTCGGTTGCCGAGAGCTTGCCGGTATTGTCATAAGAGTCTCCGGTGAAGTTAAAGGCGATAGGATAAGGTCGATCGGCCACTTTGTGAAAATGAGAGGGTTCACCCGGAAGGCCGTTCCATTCCTTGCACGCCACCTGGCATGCCTTGCAGCCCGTGCATATAGATGTGTCTACGAACATTCCCTTAGCCACGAGACACACCTCCTCTCTTGCCGGCGCGGACGTTGCAGGTGAAGACCTTGCCCTCGTGGATCGTCACGTTCGGGTCGGCCACAAGCACGCTCAGGTTGTTCACCACGTCGCCCTCCGCACGGGCCTGCCAGCCCCAGTGCCAAGGTACGCCGACCTCGTGGATCGTCTTTCCGTTTACTGTAAAGGGCCGCATGCGCCTGGTCACCAGCGCCCTTGCCTGAATTTCGCCGCGGGCTGTCTCGATTGTCATATAATCGGCATTCTTGATGCCCTTTTCCCCTGCCAGTTCTGGCGAGATTTCACAGAAAAGCTCCGGCATCAGTTCCGCAAGCCAGGGGAGCCACCTGCTCATGGTGCCGGAGAGATGATGCTCGGTAACGCGGTAAGTCGAGATCACAATCGGATACTTAGGATCAGCTACTTTGTGGTACGGGTTCCCCTCTATGAACCAGGTCTTCGCCAGAGGGTTCGACTGCTGCTTGTAGACCAGATTCGGCGTAGGCGATTCATAGGGCTCGTAGTGCGCGGGCATGGGGCCGTCCACGATTCCGAAGGGCGCAAAGAGCCAGGCCTTGCCGTCCGGACGCATTATGAAGGGATCGTTTCCGGAAAGCCAGTCAAAGCCGATGCCGTTGTCCTTGCCGCGGAATCCTGGCGCCTTAGTCGGCAGGAAATCGATGCCTTCGCCGAAAGGAGAGACCCACAGCCCGCGGATTGTTTTGCCTGTCGGGTCTTTTGTCTCCTTGTCCGGGTCCCAGTAGATAAGCTTCTTCTTCTCGGACCAGGGCTTCCCTGTCGTATCCGCAGAGGTACGGTTATACATGATATGGCGGTTTGCCGGCCAGGCAAATCCCCAGCCCGGAGATATCCATTCGTCGCCCTGGCGGTTAGCAGCGAGGTTTTTCCCCTCTGCGGGAATCACGCCGGTGTATATCCATGCGCCGGACACCGTAGAGCCGTCCTCCTTCAGCACCGCAAACGTGGGAAGCGGCTTTTTGTCCTCCCACGTGTAGCCGTTGATCTCCTTTAGCACTTTATATGCCGATGGCTCGTCCTTGATCCGGAAGTTCCCTGTCTCCTCGGGCAGGGGTTCGTAATCCCAATAAAGGTTCTTGATAGGCCAGTCATGATCATTCTGAGAATTCGTATAGAGTTTCTTGAGCCGCTTGCCAAGATGATAAGTAAACCAGAGATCACTCCTCGCATCACCAGGCGGATCAGCCGCCTTGTCATGCCGCTGGATAAGCCTCTGGGTGTTCGTGAACGTGCCCTCCATCTCGGCAACGCAGGCAGCAGGGAGGAAGAATACCTCGGTCTTGATGTCTGCCGTTCTTAATTCCTCTGATCTGATCTCAGGCGAATTCTTCCAGAAAACAGACGTCTCCGTCTCGTAGAAATCCCTGACCACCATCCAGTCGAGCTTCGACAGCGCCTTTCTCTGAAAGCTCGCATTCTGGCCGCCCACAGCCGGGTTCTGGCCCATGGCGAAGAATCCCTTGATCTGCCCCTCCATCATGTGAACAAACATCGGAAGATGGGAATGATCACCCGTTATCTTGGGATGGTAGTCGTAGCCGTAATCATTCTCTTTCGTGGCAGCGTCGCCCCACTGTGCCTTGAAGTATGAAACAGCGAACTTGGGGAAATTCCCCCAGTAGCTCGTGGAAAGAGGCACTGCCTCGGTGAGGACGTAATCCCTGAGCGACTCATGGTTCTTTCTCCCGTCAGGCATATTCAGATAACCCGGGAGCGAATGATAGAGCGTGGCGATGTCCGTCGAGCCCTGGATCGTTGCGTGGCCCCTGAGGGCGAGCACTCCGCCGCCGGGCCTACCGATGTTTCCGAGCAAGGCCTGGAGCATGGCGGCAGTCCTGATGATCTGGACACCGACCGTATGCTGGGTCCATCCCACAGCGTAGGTGATGTTCGATGTCTTGTCGCGCCCGGAATTGTTCAGGAGCGTTTCCGCGACCTTGAGGAACTTTTCCTTCGGGCAGCCGCAGACCTTTTCTACCATTTCGGGTGTGTAGCGGCGGTAGTGCTTCTTCAGTATCTGGAAGACCGTGTTCGGGTCTTTGAGCGTCGGATCGGTTTTGGGCCTGCCGGGAACGCGCTGAAGCAAAAGATCGGTGAATGTCTTCGCCCCGGCAACCGCCGGTGCAGGTTTTGGACCGCGCTGATAGGACCAGGTCTCATTAGAATAAGACTTTCCGTCCTTCGCCATGCCTGAGAAGACTCCGTCGAGGTCTTCCGTGTCCTTGTAGCCGGAATTGACCAGCTTTGCGGCATTCGTGTAGTTGACGACGTATTCCTTAAAGAAAGGATCGGAGTTCCAGCGTTCGCTGTTTATTACGTGGTTGATGATCGCGCCGAGGAAAAGGATATCCGTGCCAGCGCGTATAGGGGCGTGTATGTCGCAAAGCGCGGAGGTGCGCGTGAAGCGCGGATCGACGTGCATCAGCACTGCGCCATGGTCGGTCTTGGCCTTAAGCGGCCAGCGGAAGGCGACCGGATGGCACTCCGCCATGTTTGAGCCCATGATCATGACCGCGTCTGAATGGACGAGGTCACGCGGGAATGTAGTGGAACCTCCCCTGCCGAAAGAGACCCCCAGACCGGGGACCGTAGAGGAGTGTCATATCCGGGCCTGGTTTTCGAGGTATACCACTCCGAGGGCGTGGAAGAGCTTCTGATGGGCATAATTCCATTCGTTGTCCATCGTGGCTCCGCCGAGCGACGCGATCGCATAAGTATTCATCACGCGCTTTTTGATTGTGCCGCCCTTTCTGTCGGGCATGTCCTGAAACTCATTGAAATTTGCGTCGCGTGTTTTTTTTGTGAGTTCAGCGATGCGGCCCATGGCCCAGTCGAGCGACTTGTCCTCCCAATGATCGCTGCCAGGGGCGCGGTATCTGACCTTTGTTATGCGAAGGTCGTTATTGACGAGTTGGAAGGTGGCCGCGCCTTTCGGACATAGGGTGCCCTGGCTGATGGGGGAGTCGGGATTGCCCTGTATGTCGATGATCTTTCCATGATCATCCACTGTCACGATCTGTCCGCAGCCCACCGCGCAATAGGGACAGACGCTCGGCACCTGCCTTCCGGTCTTGATCGGGACCTTCTGCGCCTCCTTCTGAATGGGGCCGGTGTCGGCTCCAAAGGCCGCCGTTTCAGCGACCACCGCCGTCCCGACAGCGCCGGCAGATATCTTGATGAATTGCCTCCGGTCGACTTTCATGGAATGTTACCTCCATTGCAGAAATGTCTCTATATTTTTAATCATATCCCGAACAGGGGAGATGTCAAGGAACGTCGCGGCTATCATCGGTTATTTGAGAGAGCCCTTTAAGGCGCGGTTTCTATATCACCACTCCCTTTTTCTCCCACCTTGTGCTAAAGTGGGAGAAATAATCGAAAGATATGAAGAGCGCGAAGGAGGTTGCGTCGTGTATTACAGGGCAAAACAATTCTGGAAAATAGTGGTGTGTGTTTTTCTGGCAGGCGGCATCCTGGCGGGCTGCGCCGGCATGTTCGCCACGCCGATAGAGAAGATCCTGCAGAACCCCCGGGACTATAGCGGAAAAACCGTTACGGTATCGGGAGAAGTTGTGGAAGTCGCAGGACTCATCTTTGTGCAATATTTCGTCGTGAAAGACAAGACCGGCGAAATAACGGTAATCACAAAAAGGCCCTTACCCAGGGAGAACACTGAGATTACCGTCAAAGGAAAAGTTGAAGCAGCATTTTCGATAGGCAACAAGCAGCTGATAGTCATCGTCGAGAACGAGGAAAAATGAGGAGTCAGTTCAAACATTTTTCATAACCGCACCCGAGGTTATGCTTGCGTTTACGTGAGTCAGAATAATATTCTGCCGATTCTATGGCGTCTTTCGGCATGCCTGAATCTAACTTTTTTGCTTTATCTCAAAAAAAATAAAACCGGTTGACAAGGTCCTTTTTTGATGCTAAAAGGATAGTAAAGTTAATCTCGAACAATCCCTTCGAAGATTTTCATTCGAAGTTCGCCATACATCGGCAGCAACATACTTCTTCTTAACGTTTCAGCGGTTATGTCCCTGGGCATCACAGTCCCGGTGCACCCGCCGAAAAACAGAGGAGGCAATTATGTGGAAAGAAAAAATCAGAGGATATGCCATCGTCGAATACAGGCGTCTGTTATTCATGAGGGCGGCGATAGTGTTCTTTGCGATCTGCGCCGGTCTTTTGCTGATCAGGTTTTATACGACCGGACTTGCGGCGCAAGGCGGAGCCGCACCCATCTCTTCCGAACGCCGTGTTTCGACGAATAGTCTTTCTCTTCAGGGAATGAAAGGTGCCGTCCTGCAGTGGATGAAGAGAAATTCGGAAATGCCGGACGAGATCCTCTCAAGCATCTATGACGCGGCATCGGGAAATCCGAATTCCGACCTCCTGCTTGCTATATGCAAGGTGGAATCGAATTTCAACCCTAATATCAAGAGCGAAAGGGAGGCCCTGGGCCTTATGGGAATCAGGCCCGCAGTCTGGCTGTCGGAACTCAAAGACAGGAAAATCCTGCAGTCAAGGCGGGACCTTTATCTGATCCGGACCAATCTCGCGTCCGGCGCCTACGTCCTGCAAAAGTATCTCATGAGGCGCGGAAAACTAGAAGAAGCGCTGAACGACTATGTCGGAGGTGACCCCGACTAGATCGGAA
>JAJYLU010000157.1 GCA_021787505.1 Nitrospirota bacterium
TTCAAACTGAGCATCGGCAAGGAGACGATCTACGGGGGCGAGATACAGCGCATCAGGCAGATCATCGAGAGCGGAAGGTTCGCCGAGGGAAAGGGAAGGACTGAAAAGAAGGAGATCATCGCCGACTACATCGACCACCTCAAAAAAGATTTCCCTGACCTCTCCGGCATCAGGGTCGTGCTCGACGCAGGCAACGGCACGGCAGGGCTCGCGGCCCCCGCGCTTGTCGAAGGGCTTGGGGCGGATGTTATCAGACTCTTCTGTGAACCCGACGGTAATTTCCCGAACCACCATCCCGATCCGGTCGTTCCCGGCAACCTTGCCGCGCTGATTCGGACGGTCAGCGAGAAGGGGGCGGACATCGGGGTCGCCTTTGACGGCGATTCCGACAGGATAGGCGTGGTCGATGCGGACGGTGAGATAGTCTGGGGCGACCGTCTCATGATACTCTTTGCCAGGGAGATCCTGAGGAAGTCCCCCGGGGCCGCGATCATCGGTGAGGTGAAGTGTTCGCAGATACTGTATGACGATATCCGGCGGAACGGCGGCACCCCGATCATGTGGAAGACCGGCCATTCGCTGATCAAGAAGAAGATGAAGGAGGAGAAGGCGCTTCTGGCGGGCGAGATGAGCGGCCATATATTCTTCGCAGACCGGTATTTCGGGTACGATGACGCGATCTACGCCACGCTCAGGCTGCTCGAGCTGCTGAAGAAAAACGGCAGGCCTTACAGGTTGAAGAGACTGCTCGGCGGGCTTCCTGAGGTCTGGTCTACGCCCGAGATCAGGTTCGACTGTCCGGATGAGAGGAAGTTCGGCGTGGTCGAGGAGATGCGGCACGCCTTTGCCGGCCATGACGTCAATACGATCGACGGGGCGAGGGTCAATTTCGGGGACGGCTGGGCACTGGTGCGTGCCTCGAACACGCAGCCTGCGCTCGTGATGAGGTTCGAGGCCGAAAGCGAGGCGTCTCTGAATAGGATACAGGCGTTTGTGGAAGAAAAATTGAAAAGGATGTTGAGTCGTTGAACCGTTGAGGTGTTGAGTCGAACGAGGAAACAGAAAGGAAGTTGAAACGTTGAAACAGAAAATGACGCTAGGCATCTTTCAACATCTTAACAATTCAACGTTTTACCCAAGGAGGGGAAGAATTGAAAAGGAAGAATAATCATATTCTGACTGAGTTGCTCGGGGCTGTCGAAAACAGGCAGGCCTCAGTCGGCATCGTTGGCCTGGGGTATGTGGGGCTTCCGCTGGCGATAGCATTTCACGGGGCGGGGTTTGTTGTCAGGGGGTTCGACGTTGACTCGAAGAAGGTCCCCTTGCTGAAGGCCGGGAAAAGTTATCTGCGGCATATACCCTCCAGAGAGATCAGGGCGATGGCCGCTTCCGGCAGGTTTGTCCCGACGGACGACTTCTCCCTCATAAAGGATACCGACTGTGTCTGTATCTGCGTGCCGACGCCGCTGAGCAGGTTCAGGGAACCCGATCTCTCTTATGTGATCAAAACCGCGGAGTCGATCGCCCGTTTTCTGCGGCCCGGCCATCTCATCGTGCTCGAAAGCACCACATATCCCGGCACCACAGAGGAGGACGTAAGACCGATACTCGAACGCACAGGACTGAAGGCAGGCAGGGACTTCTTCCTCGCCTTCTCCCCGGAGAGGGAGGACCCGAACAATCCGAAGTTTTCCACGTCTACGATCCCGAAGGTCGTGGGCGGCACCTCGCCGTCCTGCCTGAAGGCCGCACAGGCGCTCTACGGGAAGGTCATCGGAAAGACGGTCCCGGTCTCTTCGACGCGCGTTGCCGAGGCCTCCAAACTCCTCGAAAACATCTACCGGTCGGTGAACATCGCGCTGGTGAACGAACTGAAGGTCTGCTTTGACAGGATGGGCATCGACATATGGGAGGTGATTGAGGCGGCAAAGACGAAGCCGTTCGGTTTCCAGGCCTTCTACCCGGGGCCCGGCCTCGGCGGCCACTGCATACCGATAGACCCATTTTACCTTACCTGGAAGGCGAGGGAGTATGACTTTCATACGCGGTTCATCGAACTCGCCGGCGAGATCAATACTGCCATGCCCTATCATGTCGTCTCACGCGTCATCGAGGCGCTCAACGCGAAGGGCAAAGGGGTGAAGGGTTCGCGCATCCTCGTGCTCGGCATCGCCTATAAGAAGGACATCGACGATGTCAGGGAATCTCCCTCCCTCAAGCTGATCGCGCTGCTCAGGGAGAAGGGCGCGAAGGTCGATTATCATGACCCGTATATACCCAGGACGAAGAAGACGCGGGAGTACGACCTCAAGATGGTCTCGGCGCCGCTGACGCCGAAGAACCTCGGCAGGTATGACTGCGTGATCATCTCGACTGACCACTCGGCCTTTGATTACGGGTCCATCGTGAAACACAGCAGGCTCGTCGTGGACACGCGGAACGCCGCCGGCAGGATAAGGTCGAAGAAGATAGTAAAGGCGTGAAAATTCTCGTTACAGGCGGGGCCGGGTACATCGGCAGTCACATGGTCAGGACCCTCGGAGAAGAGGGGCATGAGGTCGTGGTCTACGACAACCTCTCGACCGGCCACAGGGAGTCGGTGCTGTACGGAAGGCTCGTGGTGGGCGACACGGCCGACACCGCTGCGCTCGACAGCCTCTTCGGGGCAGAAGGCTTCGACGCGGTGGCCCATTTCGCGGCCTCGATCGTGGTCGAAGAGTCGGTCAGGGAACCGCTGAAATATTATCGCAACAATTTCTGCAATGCGCTGAATCTCATCAAGGCATGCCTGGAGCATCACGTCGACAAGTTCATCTTCTCCTCCACCGCGGCCGTCTACGGCATACCCTCCGAAAACCCGGTCACGGAGAAGTCCGCGTTAAGCCCTATCAATCCTTACGGCGCTTCGAAGGCGATGGTCGAGCAGGCCCTCAGGGACGTAAGCGGGGTATCGAGCCTCCGGTATGTTGCGCTCAGATATTTCAACGTCGCAGGCGCGGATGCCCTGTCGCGGATAGGCCAGAAATATAAGGACGCGACCCATCTGATCACGCTTTCCCTAAAGACCGCGCTCGGCCTGAGGCCGCAGCTCAGCATATTCGGCACGGATTATGACACGCCCGACGGTACCTGCATCAGGGACTATATCCACGTCGATGACCTCATCGACGCCCATGTCCTGGCGCTCGGCCATCTCGCCTCGGGCGGCGGCAGCAAGGTCTATAACTGCGGGTACGGCAGCGGATACTCGGTGAAAGAGGTGGTCGGGGCGGTCAGGAGGGTGACCGGCATCGACTTCCGGGCGGTAGAGACCGGCAGAAGAGAGGGGGACCCCCCGGCCCTCGTCGCTGATTCGGCGCTGATCAAGAAGGAACTCGGCTGGAAGCCGTCGCGCAACGACCTCGACTTCATCATCAGGACCGCCTGGGAATGGGAAAAGAAATTACAAAAGTGTTAAGTTTTGAGTGTAAGGTTTTAGGTAGAAAACTCGCTAATTCCCCGTCACGGGTTTTTCGGTAAAACTCATGACTTAAAACCCAAAACCTGAGACTTTCTTACAATTTCAACAGCACCATCCCTGATTCCGGGTCGAGTTCCCTTCGCGCGGTTACTCCTTCTATCTCGATGACCACCGCCTCGAGCACGAGGAAGGTCTCGGAATTTTCGCGGAGGCATCCCACCTTAACCATATCTTTCTTGCCGAAGGCCCCGTGAAAATGCACCTTCGGCGTCTCTCCCTGCCAGAAGATCGTCCCCACGCCTAACACCTCGTGGCTTTCTCCTAACTTCTTCCATACCGGCGTCGGTGGGAATTCGTCCTTCTCCGGCCCGACCACGATGCTCCCCTCCCGCATGCCGCCAACCAGGTAAAGGACGGCCGCCCTGATCTTCTCTCTTTTCGCGAGCTCGACGAGGTCCCCGAGCACATCGTCATGGTCTTCGAACCGAACGATTACGACCCTTCCGGGCCTTCCTACCTGATATTTCATATCTCCTCCTGTCTCTGGATTAAGTGGCGAATCTTTTCTGCGCCTGACCGCCGGATAGTTAGTTTACCTTACATGCACATAAACTCACCAGTGTTACCTTGCTGTTGCAAACAAACCTTTACAAAGCCGGACAGGGGCGCTGAAAAATGGCTTGTAGCGACACCTTACAGACCCATTAGGGGGCCAGCCAGCCTTTTTCTGAAAGTCGGCTGACGTGGAAACTGCGGCCACGTGAAAGACAAAAAAGGATCATGTCGTCATTACAAGACTTTTTCGGCGTTCTTGTCCGGCTTCTATGCAATATGGCGTTTACAATGCCGACGCGGCAAAACAAAGCCACATTGACATGGCGGCCTGTTTTGCTATGCTTTATTCAAGTAGCGGCAGTTAGCATCCGAGGAGGGCATGGAAAAACCGAAGCAGGAAAAAAGGCACCGCAAAAGGTTTGTGGTCGAGGACATGGAAATCCATGGCAAGATGGTGTTTGCCACGGAAGTCAGGGTCCTGAACATAAGCGTCAGCGGAATCTCGGTGAAGGCGGACCGCCGCCTCGACATCGGCAAGGATTATACTCTGAAGCTTGTCGAAAGGGACAAGGAGATGTCTTTGAGGGGAACAGTTGTCTGGTCTTCCATCAGCGGGAGCAGGGAAGGCCCGCGGGGCGAGGCGGTCCCGCTGTACACTGCGGGCCTGAAATTTTCGAACCTCGTTACCGACAAGATGACAGAGCTCGTCCAGTTCATAGGGATGCATCTCAATGGGGACGATCATCGGCTTGGTGGTCTGCGCGTGGCGGTCATGGGACAGGAAAAGGCGGTCCTCGACTATCCCTCTCAATACCGTGTGAAGAAGCTCAGCCTGAGCGGCATGCAGATCGAGAGCACGCAGGCGATCAGGCCTGAGGCCAGGTTCCCGATGGAGATGTCGCTTCCCGAGGAGGGGCCGATCCGCTTCACCGGCAGGGTCACCTCTTGCCGGCTTGTGCGTGACGAGGGCGCGGACCATTACGACATAGGGATCGCCTTCATGAACATGACCGAGAAGGACATCGACCGGCTGAAGGAGTTCATCAGCCTCCTCCTGCGCATGAACGATATTACGTAGCCTGCGTTCCCTGCTGCATGAGGAAGCCGACTGTACGCGTGTCAGCTCATCCCAGCGCGGTTCTAACGGCCGTTTGTTTCGTATTGCATCATCTGCGCCGTCCCCGCTGAGATCAGGTTGCCGTGTCCCTGGTAAGCACCGAAGTTCGGAGTATAGAGGCAGGTCTCGCCCCCCTCACAAAGCACATTGCCGTTACCTCCGATTTCTACGGCGTTACGGAGGAAGGTGTTGATGCAGGAATTACTGGAATAATATGAACCCGGAACCGCTGCGGTGCAATTTGCCTGGCTGGTGGGGCCGGGGCTTACCTGCCAGTATACGGTAATTGCATTGCCGGACAGATTCTGGGGAATGGCCCCTCTGATAACCGTGTCGGAGGAGATAAGCGACCAGTCCCAGATCCGGCAGGTCAGGTTCGCGGAACAGCGCCCCTCGTTGCCTCTGGCAGGGAAGGCGCTCAGGCTGTCGAGTCCCCATCCCCTATATCCGTTCTCGAATCCCCTCCAGTCGGTGATACTATTGTAGACCTC
>JAJYLU010000158.1:0-1502 GCA_021787505.1 Nitrospirota bacterium
GACGTAATCGCAAAGATATCGCAAAAGATGCGCGGGCGTCATCCCCATGTGTTCGGGGAGGCGAGATATGAGACCGCCGAAGAGGTGCTGAAGCAGTGGGAAGAGAGAAAGAAGGAAGAGGGGAAAGGCAGGGAGTCGATACTTGAGGGCATCCCGAAAGAGCTTCCCTCTTTGTTGAGGGCCCACAGGATACAGGCGAGGGCCGCGCGGGTCGGCTTTGACTGGGCGAAGGTCGACGATGTGCTGAAAAAACTGGACGAAGAACTCGACGAATTCAGGGAGGCGCTGCAAAAGAAAGACCAGGGATCGATCGAGGACGAACTGGGCGATCTCTTTTTCGTCCTTGTGAACATATCGCGTTTTGTGGGCGTGAATCCCGAGGACGCGTTGCGAAGGACGATCAGCAAGTTCATCTCCCGTTTCCGCTATATAGAGATGAAGGCCGCCGATTCCGGGAAAAGACTTTCCGATATGACTCTTGAAGAGATGGACGAGTTGTGGGACGAGGCCAAAGGAAAGGGGCCCGGTTAGAGTTGCAGACATCTGAATAAGCGGCTACACTGAAAGAGTGAATAGAATTGTTTATAAAGGCGCCCTGTCCGCAGTCCTTTTTCTCGCCTTCATTATGACGAATAGCTGCTCGGTCAATGACGATGTCCTGAGGACGCGCGACGGCGACGTTATTCAGTTCGGCCAGATGGTCGGCGAGATAAAGAAGGCGAACATCATTTTTGTCGGCGAGTCCCATGACAGCGAGCGGGACCATCAGATACAGCTGGACGTCATAAAGTCCTTGAACAAAGCGGGCGCAGCCCTGGCAATAGGCACGGAGATGTTCAGGGCGGACAGCCAGAAACAGCTCGATGAGTGGACAAAGGGGACCCTCGGATTAAATGACTTTCTGAGGGTCTATTATAAGAACTGGAACATGCCCTGGTCTTTGTATGAGGACATTTTCGTCTATGCGCGGGACAACCGGATACCCCTGATCGGGCTTAACGTGCCGGAGGAGATCACTCAGAAGGTTTCTCGCGAGGGATTTTCTTCGCTTACCGATGCGGAGTTGAAGCAGCTTCCCCCCGGCATAAGCTGCGATGTCGATCGGGCGTATATGGATTTCATAAGAAGGGCCTACAGTGTTCACGGGAGAGACGAAAAATCTTTTGTCAGCTTCTGCGAAGCGCAGATGGTATGGGACAAGACCATGGCGTGGCACCTTACGGAGTTTCTCAAAAAGAACCCGCACAGGACCGTGGTCGTGCTCGCCGGTATCGGCCACTCCTGGAAGCGGGGCATTCCCGAACAGGTCAAACGGTTGTCCTCTCTTTCCTACAGGGTCATACTTCCGGAAGTCCCGGAGCATGTCTCCGGAGTCGCCGCTCTCGCGCAGGACGCCGACTACATAATGGCCGAATAAGACACGAGGAGCGAAGGCCGCGAATATCTTGACACAGCCCGCCCGGCTTCCCTATCATGATACGCAAGGTCTACCGCGCTCTTAT
>JAJYLU010000158.1:1512-5604 GCA_021787505.1 Nitrospirota bacterium
CTCTGGCATCCTATTTCGAATATATGCAGAAAAGGGGCAGCCTGAGAAGATTCAGCGCAGGGGCCGGGGCCAGGGCGTTCCTGGGGATGCTCTTTTCATACTTCTATTCACAGGAGCTTATGATGCGGAAGAAAGACAGGCTTGCGGACTCCGAAAAGACGATCAGGGAGTTTGTCGATATATTCATCGGCGGGACCGCCAAATGAAAATGAAAGCCCTGTTTCTTGCTTTCGTCAGCGGAGTATTGCTGTGGGCCTCCCTCGGCCTGAGCTCCGCTGATGCGGAGCTTCTCACTATGTCACAGGGGCTGCGGCTTGCTTCGGAAGGCAACAGGACAATAAAGATAACCCGTCAGCAGGAGAATATTTCCGAGGCGGACACGCTTATTGCGAGGTCTCCCCTTCTGCCGAGTGTCAACGCCTCTGCAAGCCAGACATTTCTCGCGCACCCGCCTAAGGCCATATTCGGTCCCCAGACCGTCCCGACCTCGAACGAGAACTTCGCTTCTTACAGTCTGGACATCCAGCAATTGCTTTATGATTTTCAGGGAAGCGTTTCGAAGTACAAGGCGAGCGAGGTCGTACTCGGCACAAAGAGGCTCGATACGCAGAGGGTGGAGAACCTCACATCCCTCGACTTCGCGTTTGCGTATTTCGATCTTCTCGAATCGGACAAACTGGTCCTGGTGGCGGAGAAGGAAGTGGAGAGCGTGCAGTCGCATCTCCGTGACGCAAAAAACCTCTACGAGGGAGGCGTCATCACAAGAAACGACCTGCTCCAGGCAGAGGTGAGGCTTTCCGACGCCCGGCAGAAACTCCTGAATGCGAGGAACGTCAGGGCGATCAACGCATCGAGAGTGAACACTATCCTCTCGCGACCGCTGAAAACCGGGGTGGAGGTGCAGGACGTTGAGGAGACGCCTGCGGGCCATGTTGTCCTGGACCTCGAAAAGGCGTGGGCTGCCGCGCTCGGACAGAGGCCGGAGATGCGGATCGTCGACGAGACCATGAGGTCTCTCAACCTTCAAGAGACATCGAGGAAGGCCGAATATTATCCGAGGTTTTTTGCCGACGCCTCCTACGACTATACTCAAAACAAATTCATGGTCCACCAGGGGAATGCCGCTTTTATGCTGGGCATGACCCTGAACCTTTTCAGCGGCGGGAGCACAAAGGCGGAGGTCCTAAAGATAGAGCACCAGAAGGACCAGTTGCAGGAACAGAAGGCAAGACTGGAAGACGAGATACGCCTTGAGGTCGAGAAGAACATCCTTGATTTCAGGAACGCTTCCGACAGGACCAAGGTCACTAAAGATTCGGTAGGACAGGCAGAGGAAAATCTCAGGATAAACAGGGTGAGATACGAAGAGGGAGTGGGGACGGCCACCGAGGTGCTCGATGCGGTCACTCTTCTTACAGTGGCGGAAACAAATTATTACCGGTCGATCTATGATCTAAGGAGAGCTGAATCGGCATTGCTCTATTCCCTCGGCAAGAATTTGGCGGAGGTGTATAAGTAGACGGGATGTAATCTTCGCGCGAAGACGCAAAGATCGCCGAGGAAGACAAGCTTAAGGAGCTTTGCGAGCCTTGAGGTTTAGCGCGGGACAGATAGAGAAATGAGGACGATATGGATGAAATAAAGCAGACGGAAGAAGGCAAACGCTCCAACAACCACAGGAGAAAGATCGCTGCCGCTATGGTTTTCGCTGTCCTTGCAGCGATAGGCGCGGTGATCGTGTATTTCTACATGCAGTACAAGAACACTCATATCACTACGGATGACGCATTTATAGAAGGCTATGTACATGTCATTGCATCGAAGGTGCCGGGTACGGTGAAGGCAATCCATGTGAATGACAATCAGTTCGTCAGGCAGGGCGATCTTCTGGTTGAGTTGGACGTGCAGGATTATGGAGCAAAGGTCAAAGAGGCGACTTCTGCGCTGAACGCGGAAAGAGCAAAGCTTGCTGAAATGGCCGCGAGGATCGAAACGGCAAAAAGACAGTTGTCGGAGCTGCGCGCAAGGGCAGACTCGGCAAAGGCCGTCAGCGAGCTGCAGAAGGCCAGCCTCGAACAGGCGGAATCGGATGCAAAAAGGGCTGATGGCCTTTTCAAGAAAGATGCGATTTCCAGAGAAAGATATGAGAAGACCATGACTGCCTATAAAGTCTCCGTTGCCCGGCTTAAGGCCTCCGAGGAAGAGTTCAGAAGTTCGATGGCCGGGGTGGAAGCCCAGAAGGCGGTAATAAGACAGGCAGAGGCGGCGAGGACCACACAGTTGTCCACAATCAAGCAGAAAGAGGCGGTCTTGGAAACAGCCGACCTCAATTACGGATATACGAGTATCTATGCGCCGGTGGACGGTTACGTCACGAAGAAGTCGGTCGAGACCGGCAATCAGGTCCAGATAGGTCAGCCGTTGATGTCGGTGGTCCCCCTCAGCGACATCTACATAACGGCGAATTACAAAGAGACCCAGCTTGACAAAGTGAGGCCCGGCCAGAAGGTCGAGATCAAAGTGGACACTTATCCCGGCAAGACTTTCAGGGGAACTGTGGACAGTATCATGGCCGGGACCGGGGCGATATTCTCCTTGTTCCCGCCGGAAAACGCCACGGGCAACTACGTAAAGGTGGTGCAAAGGATCCCCCTGAAGATCGTACTCGATAAAGACACGGACCCCGGTCATGTCCTCAGGATCGGGATGTCCGTCGTGCCGACTATTATCGTCAAGTAAGCTTATCTGAAGTATTATTTGCTTGCCGCTCTTTTGATCCTTCTTGCGCTCTTTGCGGCTTTGCGCGATCACGCGCTGTTTCGCCCATATTTGCCGGCCTCAACTTCCTGCTTCCCCGATTCCGGTATAATGGAATATATTGATCACACTCAGATAAGGAGCGGACATGGCAAAATACAGTGCGACAATCGATGAAGACACCCGCCAGAGGATACTTGCATTGCCGAAGGGCGTGCATTTTTCGGCGTTTATGAGAAAAGCGATTATGGTCTTTGTCGGGGAGTTGGAGAAGGACCCGGACCTGGAGCCGGAAGATTTTGTCATCACGCACACGGCCAGGAAAGATATTTCCGGCAAGCAATGAACCTCGGGAAAAGCCGTATTCTTGTTACCTGCGCAAAGGGGATAGCCCCCTTTTTGAGAGAAGAGCTCCTTGATCTCGGATTTCCTGTGCTCTCCGAAACCGTTGCAGGAGTATCGACGGAAGGGACCCTCGACGACACCATGCGCCTTAACCTTCTCCTGCGCACGGGACACCGCGTCCTCTTTCTCATAAAATCATTCGTCGCGAGTGATGCCGATGCCCTGTACAATGCAGTGTCGGAGATACCGTGGGAGGATTACATAGCCGAAGACGGATATGTCAGTGTGACCTCCAGCGTGGACAACCCCAGCATCAGCGACTCTCGCTATGCGAATGTGAAATGCAAAGACGCGATCGTGGACCGCATTAAGGAAAAACGGGGACGTCGTCCCGATTCAGGACCCGATCAGGACAGAACGGTGGTAAACCTTTATTGGAAGAACGACGGCTGCTCCGTGTATTTTGATACCTCGGGCGAACCGCTATCGAGGCGCGGGTACAGAAAGATCCCCCTGGCCGCTCCTATGCAGGAGACCCTCGCGGCCGCGGTCATCAAGGCGACCGGCTGGAAGGATAACGGTCATTTTGTCAATCCCATGTGCGGCAGCGGCACCCTTGCCATAGAGGCCGCGCTCGCAGGCCTGAGCAGGGCGTCCGGCCTCTTGCGGGACAATTTCGGTTTCATGCATCTCATAGGGTTCAGGAAGCCGGAATGGGACGGTCTGCGGGCAAAGGCGAAAAAGACGGCGAAGAAGGAGCTCCTCCACAGGATAATCGCCACAGATATCAGGAAAGAGGCGGTCGGGGCGGCGAGGAAGAATGCCTCTGCCGCCGGGGTCGAACATCTTATAGAATTTGCCGCGTGCGATTATGCCGCTACCGAAGTTCCCGAAGGGGGAGGAATAGTTATCGTCAATCCGGAATATGGACATAGAATGGGAATGATCAAAGAACTTGAGAATGTATACAAAGGGACAGGCGATTTCTTT
>JAJYLU010000159.1 GCA_021787505.1 Nitrospirota bacterium
GATAACGGCATTCATAACGGTCAAGGGACCGGGAGTGAGCTGCCCGATTGCGATAGCATCCAGAAATTCCTGATTGGTCAGCCAATGATAGTTCTCCACAAACTCCTTCTGGAGCATCGGCAGCATCACAAAACCGCCTCCTATAGTGAGGGCGTTGATGACCATAAGTAACCAGCAGAGTTTTAGTAAAACCATCAAGTCCTCCTTCCATATACGAGCAGACCTAAGATTCCGGAGGCCAGAATAAGGCCGATGGGATTTAGCTTGAACAATGCGAGCGCAAAAAAGGCTGTCAGGGCAAACAGCGCAGCCTTGAGGTCCTTGATAGTGTTCTTTGACATCTTGAAAATGATTGAAAGAAGCAGCCCAACGACAGCCGCTCCGACGCCTTTCATGACCGAGGTCAGCAGGACATTCCCCTTGCTCTTTACGTAGAAGACCGCAAGCAGTATAGCCAGCAGGGTACCCGTAAACGACTGCCCCGCGGTTGTGGCAAGCGCTCCCTTTATCCTTTTCAGCCTGTATCCTATGCAGATACCGGTATTTACGATGGGCGGCCCCGGTGTCATCTGTCCTATCGCCACGCTCTCGACAAACTCTTCATGAGTAAGCCATTTTTCCTTTTCCACGAGTTCCCTTTCAAAAAAGGCGAGCATCGAATATACGCCGCCAAAAGAGAAAGAACCTATTTTTAGAAACTTCCAGAAAATATCTTTGACGGTTATCTTATCCTCTTTCATTCTTGTCTCCTTGTCGTCTAACGCCCTTTCCCCGCGTTTCGAGTTGTCCCGGGTCGCTGTTCTCCGTGGACACCGAGACCGCCTTTTTCAAACTCAGTACGGATTACGTCGTAGAATTGCCTTTTCTGCTCGGGGCTGAGAAGCTCTTTTTCCTGGAGGATATGGTCGATAACTTCTCTTTCCAATTGCGTCTGAAGCTTTGAAACATCCCTGCTTTTGCCCTCAATCGCCTGCATGTCCGGAGGTTCTGCAAAGAGCAGGTCGTTAAGTTCGAGCCTCCTTTGGCGCAGGGATTGCCGTATCCCCGCCACCCGAGGAAGGAAGTCTTTTCTTATTTCCTCAACTTGCGTCTTCTGCTCCTCGGTCAGCTTGATAAGATCAAGATAGCCTCTGATCGGCTTGCGGCGCACTCTCATAAACCGAATCGTCAGAAGTCCGATGACCGTCAGTGAAAGAAGTATCAACAAAACATCCTTCATTCCAAATCCCCCACTATCAGCTCAAGATAAATGCTCGATAGGGACCCCGGAGGAAAGTCATCGAAGCTGCGCAGATATGCGTTAAATGGAGTCCATTTCCTGTCTGAGCTAGCCTCCAGCGGGTGGAAAACGAGGGAAAACGCCGAGCGCAGAACAGCAAGAGCAGGCGTAAGGATATGCCCTTTTACATAGGCGCAACGTTTCCATGCGGAAGCTCTGTGAACAGTTGCGGGTATAAATGAGCGTGAAGGGCTTTCATCGGTAAGTCCATCCATCAAGTCTATGACCTGCCGGAGGGAGCTTCCCTCCTGTGCGCACGCGGGACACTTATGGAGGTGGTCTTCAATTAATTTGCGCTCCGCGGCCGGTAGTTCGTTGTCTATGTATGCCGACAGCTTGTTACGGATTTCCTTGCAGTTGCTCATACCTGCTTAAACACGGGAAGCGAGAAAAACTTGCGGTCGGGATGCAAAAAATTAGAGATAGGGGGTCAGTTGTTTTTTGAGCCCGTGGCGCGCCCTGTGAATAAGGGACTCGACGGCTGACATGGAGCATCCCATCATCTGGCCGATCTCACCGTAGGAGAATCCGCTATATTTGTGCAGGAGCAGCGCAACTCGCTGTTTTTCGGGAAGACTTTTCAGCGCCCTCATTAGGAGCGCGCTCAACTCGCGGCCTTCCGCCTCCTTTTCCGGTGTAAAGTACGTCGAAGCTAGTGCAACAAAACCCGCCTCATTCAGTTCAAAGATATCGACAGTGTTGCGATGTATCTTGTTATCTCTTAATTCATTGAGGCAGAGATTGGTGGCTATCTTGAAAAGCCACGTCTTGAAGGAAGAAAGTGGCCGGTACTCCTTCGCCGTCTTGAATACCCGTAGAAACACCTCCTGCGCGATATCTTCTGATGCGGCCCTGTCCCCGGTGTACCTATAGATGTAATTGAGCAGAGGTTTCTGGTATTGCTCGACAATTTTCCGGAATGCCGAGAGATCTCCTCTTGCAACCTCTGACATTATTTCCCACTCGGATTTATCCATCGATATATGTATATCGTATCAGAAAAAATTTCTTTTTACTGGTGCTATTTCAGTATCCCCTTCACAATCACATCCACCGCTTCCTCCGGCGTCAGCCCGTGCGCCATGAGTGTCTCCATCTGGCGCTTGTCAACGCTGCCGATTGCCGCCTCATGGGTCACCTTTGCAAGCGGATTGGTGACATTCACAATAGGTATTGCCTTTGCTACGGCATTATCCTTCACGATTTCCATGCAGTCTACATGCCCCCGCGCGCCTGCTGCGTTTCCCTCAGTGATACCTGTCACCTCTGCTTCAGCCTCATCTTCGAGGGCCACCCTTGTCTTGATCAGTCCTCTTGAATTTTCCCCTGCAAGCACAACTTTTTCTTTTATCTTTATGGCGTCATTCGCATGACCGAATACTCTCGCCGTGAGTTCAGTTACTGCATTTTCTCCCGCTTCAACAGAGTAATCTATGTCGAGTTTGCCGACTCGCCCAGTGGTCAACGTAAAATCTGTGAAGTATCTGCCGTTCCTGGCGACTGTCACAACGGATTTCGGCACAACCTCTATTCCCCCATAAAGGCCGTGGAAGTGGGTCTCCGAATACCTCATCTCCGCCCCTTCGCCTACCTCAACGACAGCATCCATGATATGTCTGATCTTCTCTGCCTTTGGGAAAATGCAGTGAGCGATAAAATGCGCAGATGAGTCCTTTTCGAGTTTCACATCCATCTTTATCCTTTGAGTGCCTTTGTTGTGCAGGACCCCGAAGCAAAGATGCGCGGGATTCTTTATTCTTACTACTTCCTTAACTGTAACCCTGACGCTGATTCCTGTTAATGTCTCTTTCGCATCAACCTCCAGCCCCCCGACGCTTTTCATGCTCAGTAGTTTATGGCCGCTTGCCACAAGGTGCGCTATCTCATTGTTTTCAAGGATAGCTTTATCCCCTCCCGCCTCTCCGAACGCCTTCATCAATGCATCGAGATCAGACATAGGCGCATACCTCTCCGTCGCAGACAAGACATTTTCTTGCTTTATAATATTCGGCCACTTTCTCAGGGTCCCCTGAGCATACAACCCTGCCATTGCATATTTGAGACGCCTTGTCAGCGATTAAGACTATCTCCTCCCGGTGGGTAATCAGAAGTACCGATGCACTATTGTTCTTGAACGCACTTATGACATTTACTATATCCTGAGTGGAAAGCATGTCGATCCCCGAGTCAGGCTCATCGAGGATGGCGAGCTTCGGACTTAAGGCAAGGATTGATGCAAGTTCGATCCTCTTCCTTTCTCCGCCGCTCAGGGACTTATCGACCATCCTGTGAAGATAAAGCTCGGAGTGAAGCCCAACCATTTCAAGGTAATGGGCCGGATCGATGTTCTTGTCTTTGAGGACAAGATAATCTCTGACTGCTATCCCCTCAAACCTCACCGGCTCCTGCCAGGCCATGGTTATACCGAGCTTTGCCCTCTCATGGATCTTAAGGCTGTTGATAAGCTCCCCGGCAAACATAATCTCGCCGGATGAAGGCCGGTATCCCTCACAGCCCATGACCAGATAGGCGAGGGTGCTTTTGCCAGTGCCGTTCGTGCCCAGGAGAGCATGTACTTCACCCGTTCCTATGGAGAGCGACAGCCCGGAAAGTATCTCCTTGCCGGTTACCTTATAGGAAATGTCTTTCAGCTCAAGCAGCGTCACCTGACTCCATGAGGCGGCTTCTCTGTCTTTGTCTCTTCGGGAACCACGAGGTGAACAGAGCACGAAATGCAGGGATCGTAACTTCTGACGATCTTTTCGCTTTCCTTCCTGAGAAAATCCACGGGCTTATCCAGATGGCTCCGTATGAAATCACGGAGTTCCCTCTCCATCTGTCCGAGATTCTGCGAGGTGGGGGGAATGAGCGTGCAGTTCTTCACATATCCGCTGTCGTCCAGTTCATACCGGTGGACGAGCATCCCCCGGGGCGCCTCGGTTATCCATACTGCTTCTCCAGCCCGGGGCTTGAAATCGGCGCAGGACATCGGGGGAGCTTCATACTCTCGTATGATCCTCGTTGCCTCATGGAAGGCGTACGAAAGTTCTATTGATCTGGCGACGATTCCCATCCGGATGTTCGTTATCGGAAGGGATATGCCGCATTCCTTCATCCTTGCCCTGATCTCCGCAGGGAGTTTCTCATCATTGAGGTTGACTCTTGATATCGGTCCCACGAGATAGGGACTCCAAAGGCCGCCTTTCCGCATCTCCGAATGCAGGGCAGTGGAGTGCCAGACCTGGCTCTCCCTGACAACGTCGAGAAAACCTGACATCGATGTATCGACGCCTTTATTCGAAGCGACGTTCCCGTAATTCATCGGATATTCCCAGGGAGCGCGCAGGGAAACGCACTCTACATCCATGCGATTCTCCCCGAACGACAGGCGTGCCGCGCGCCCTATCTCTCCCAGAGACTCCTCATATGCCTTTTGGAGGTCCGGGAGGACGGAGCGAAGCACTTTCTTTTCAGGTAGTTTGGAGAAACCCCCGACCTTCACCGACACGGGATGGATCGGCCTTCCGCCGATGATGGTCAAGATCCGGTTTCCGAGCTTCTTGAAGGACAACCCTTTCTTTGCGATGGGCAGATATTCTTTTTTCGACCAGGCGTTTTCAGTTCCATAGAAATCAGGCCCCTGAAGGAGGTAGATATGGAGAGAATGGCTTTCTATCCACTCCCCGCAGTACAGGAGTCTCCTCAATTGCCGGACCTGCTCCTCAACCTCGACGCCGAAAATACGTTCAACGGCATGGACCGCGCTCATCTGGTACGCCACCGGGCATATCCCGCATATCCGCGCGGTGAAATCGGCAACATCCGAATAATGCCTGCCCTTGAGAAAAGATTCAAAAAACCGGGGGGCCTCAAAGACCGCCGCCCTCACTGTGACCTCACCGTCTTGTATCTCAGCGGTTATCCCGACCTCTCCTTCAACCCTCGGAAGGTAATCAATCCTGAAAAGCCTTTTCACAGGCGGCCCTCCCGGCTTCTCGCCTTGCGGTACGAGTACGTGTTCATCTTATCGAGGAGAAGAGAGCACTCTTGGGCAGAAAGACCTTTCTTCCGGAAGACGGTGAGAAGCCCATCGATGTTGGCGCCCTCCCTCGGACCGAAACATCCGTAGCATGGTCTCTCCAGGGACGGGCAGAGGACGCCGCACCCGGCCCTCGTGACGGGGCCGAGGCAAGGCGCCGACCCCGCGATGAGAAGACAAGGGGTCCCTTTTCTCTTGCATTCCATGCAAAGGCTGTATCCCGGGATGCCCGGCCTTTTATCGAGGAGAAAAGATGCGAGTGTCTCCGACAGTTCGTCG
>JAJYLU010000160.1 GCA_021787505.1 Nitrospirota bacterium
GGCGGCGGGAGGCTCTGCGTCATCTCCTACCACTCGCTGGAAGACCGGGTCGTGAAGAATTTTATACGGGACGGGGCGAAAGAAGGCCGGCTGAGGCCCCTCGTGAAGAAACCGGTCGTCCCGGACATCCGTGAAATGAGAGAAAACCCTTCTTCAAGGAGCGCAAAACTGAGAGGAGCTGAGCGGATATGATAGGTTCGAAAACAGATGCCAATATGTTATCATTACTCTACAAACCGCTGTGTGTAGTGATTCTCCTTTTGGGCTTGTTCGGGCTCATATGGCTCAGATCCAGCGTAGTGGCGATAGCTTACGACCTCAGGAACCTTGAAGAAAATAAGATGGGGTCACTCAATGACAGAAACATACTCCTTGCCGAGAGGGCAAAGCTCATGTCCATTGAAAAGATCGACGCCTCGTTCCGCGGCAGCACGCAGGGAAACGCCAGGCTTGTCGCCGGGGAGAACATGTTTTCGAACAGGGTGAGGGTCATACATATAAAGAGGAATCCCATGCCCGGTCCTTACCGGGCTTCACTCACGGTGAAGAATAAGGAGTAAGAAGGAAGAACGGCATTTGAACAGGAAACGCGCGATTATTCTCAACACGGCGATCATCTTCGGGTTCTTCGCTATTTTTCTCCGCCTTTCTTCCCTCATGATAGTCGACCACAAGGCCCTTTCAGATCGGGCCAAACTGCAGCAGATCAAGGGAGAAAACATTCAAGTCATGAGGGGGAACATCTACGACCGCAGGGGCAGGGAGTTCGCGGTGAACCTGGAGCTCGAATCGCTTTACTGCGACTCGACGGAGGTCGATATCGACAGGGACAAGGTGAGAAAGCTCTCGGCGGTGCTCGGCATGGAACCGAAGGTGATGAAGGCTAAGTTCGAGCCGGACAAAAGGTTCACCTGGATCGACAGGAAGCTGTCACCCCAAAAGGCGGAAGAAGTGAAGACGATACTCGGCATGAAAGAAAAATCGGGGACCGTGGCCGCGGACGGTTTCGGCTTTATCCCCGAGGCCAAGCGGTTTTATCCAAAAGGGATGCTCGCCTCGCACGTGATAGGCGCCGTGGGTCTCGACAATCAGGCTCTTGAAGGAGTGGAACTGAAATACAACAAGTACCTCAAGATCGCAGGTGGAAAGGTATATTTCGAAAGGGACGCCAGCGGCAGGATGCTTTCTTCAGGCATCGACATGCAGGCCAGAGGCAGTGACGTCGTTCTTACCATCGACGAAGGGCTCCAGTATATTGTCGAGAAGGAACTGGATAAGGCGATGGCCAAGTGGAGGGCGGTCGCTGCCTCGGTGATCATGATGGACCCCTTTACGGGCGAGATTCTGGCACTGGCGAACAGGCCGTCTTACGATCTGAACGACATCATAAGGGCGGGCAAAAACGAGGTGCGGGACAGGGCGATCACCGACGTCTATGAGCCGGGCTCCACATTCAAGATTGTGATCGGCACCGCGGCGCTGGAGGAAAAGATTTTTACGCCGGAGTCGACTTTCGATGTGAGCAGGGGCAGTATCGAAGTGGGACGCAAGGTTGTCCACGACGCCCATCGCCACGGCGTGCTCGCATTCAGGGAAGTGATACAGAAATCATCGAACGTCGGCTCTATCATGATCGGGATGAGACTAGGAAAAGAAAAGATTTATGAATACGCGAAGCGCTACGAGTTCGGAGATCCTACCGGTATCGACCTGCCGGGAGAGGTCTCGGGGTGGATCAGAAAGCCGGAGAAATGGTCGGCCACCTCGATCGGCGCTATACCTATAGGTCAGGAAGTCGCGGTGACGCCTCTGCAGGTATTGCGGGCCTATTCGGTGGTCGCCAACGGAGGCTATTTGGTGAGGCCGCACGTAGTCTCGGAGATCAGGACGCATGACGGACAGGTCGTGATGTCCTTCGACAAAGCGGCGAATAAGCGGGTGATCTCGGCGAAGACCGCGGGGATCTTCAAACAGATACTCGAGACGGTTGTCGAGGAGGGCGGGACCGCTACAGAAGCGGCGGTCGACGGCAACAAGGTTGCTGGCAAGACCGGCACCGCCCAGCTGATCGACCGGGTGACGAAGAGGTATTCGAAAAGCAGATACGTGAGTTCCTTTGTCGGTTTCGTCCCTGCCGATAATCCTAAGATCGCGATGATAGTGGTGGTCTACGAGCCGAAGGGGGCGATATACGGCGGCGTGGTCGCGGGGCCTGTATTCAGAAACATCGCCGATCAGGCATTGTCGTATCTGAACGTCCCTCGTGACGATGTCTCTGAAAAGAACCTGCTGCTGGTGTCGAAATGAGACTCGGCGCAATATTGGAAGGGGTGGAAAAGGTGAGCGTGACCGGTGGACTGGATGCCGGGATCACGGGCATCTCCTACGATTCGAGAAAGACGGAGGGCGGCCACCTTTTTGTTGCGGTGCGCGGTGAGCATGCAGACGGTCACGATTTCATAGGGGCCGCGATTGCACGCGGCGCGGCCGCGGTAGTGTGCGAACAGGTACCGGCGGGCGGCCGATATCAGGGGGTTTCTTTCATCCGCGTCGCAGACAGCAGGAATGCCCTTGCAGCGATCGCGAACAATTTCTACGGAAGACCGTCGGAGGCGCTCTGCGTTATCGGGGTGACCGGCACGAACGGAAAGACTACTACCACCTACATGATTAAGTCGATCCTCGAAACGTGGGGAAAGAAGACGGGACTGGTCGGGACGATCCGGAGCATGGTGGGAAGCGAGGTGTCCGAGGCAGAGCACACGACGCCGGAGGCGCCCGAGTTCCAGGGGCTTCTCCATAAAATGCGTGCGGCGGGCTGCACGCATGTGGTCTCCGAGGTATCGTCTCACGCGCTCGCGCAGAAGCGGGTGGACGGCACGGTGTTCAGGGCGGGCGTCTTTACGAACCTCACCAGGGACCATCTCGATTTCCATCAGACCATGGAAGAATACTTTCTCGCGAAAGAGCGGCTCTTCAGGGCGCTGCTGGCGGGCGCTGCTGTCATCAATTACGACGATATCTATGGCAGAAGACTGCTCTCCGATATCGCCGGCCTGCAGACCCCGGGAAAAGGGGTGCTCACTTACGGACTCGAAACAGGAGCGGACCTGACGGCCTCCGATATACACGACTCTTTTAAAGGGCTGCAGTTTACGATCATCGCAGACGGGGTCAAGCACAGGGTGCGATCGTCTTTTGTCGGGCTGCCGAACGTCTATAACATCCTTTCGGCGGCCGGAGCGACGTTGACCCTCGGCGTGCCCTGGGAAGTGATCCTCAGGGGGATCAGGAACGCAGGGCCGGTGACAGGACGTTTCGAAAAGGTGGACGCGGGACAAAAATTTCTCGCCGTCGTCGACTACGCTCATACCGAAGACGCACTCGAAAGGCTTATCTACACCGCCAGGGGTTTGACCGAAGGCAGGATCATCACCGTCTTCGGGTGCGGGGGCGACAGGGACAAGGGCAAGAGACCGAGGATGGCTGCGGTCGCCACCAGGCTGAGCGACCTTGTAGTGATCACTTCCGACAACCCGAGGTCGGAGGACCCGGGAAAGATCATCACCGAGGTGGAAGCGGGCGCGGTGAAAAAAAATTATCTCGTTGAGCCCGACAGAAGGCAAGCCATACAGCGGGCGATACTCCTTGCGGATAACGGGGACGTGGTCCTCGTCGCGGGCAAGGGGCACGAGGATTGTCAGATTATCGGGGGAAGAAGTTTCCATTTCAGCGACAGGGAGGTGCTCGAAGAGGCGATACGGCAACTCGTAAAAAATGACTGAAACATAGCAGACGTTTTCGAGGGGGGCAATATAAATACAGTATGGCGCAGTTATTACTCGAAGAAATAGTGAAGGCGGCAGGGGGAAAGATACTCTGCGGTAATCACAGGGCATTTACCGGCCTGTCCATCGACTCACGGACGATCCAACAGGGCGAACTCTTCCTTGCGATCAGGGGAGAACGGTTTGACGGTCACCAGTTCCTTTCCGCTGCGCTCGAAAAGGGGGCAGGGGCGGTAGTCGACCGTGCCCCGGATGGGTCCTTCGCGGGCAGGACGGTCATCGCCGTAAAGGATACCATCACTGCTCTGCAGGACATCGCCCGTCATCTGCGCCATGCGAAGGACGTTAAGGTCGTTGGAGTGACCGGGACGAACGGGAAGACGACCACGAAGGAACTCGTCGCGTCGGTCCTCGGCGTCCGTCACAGGGTGCTTAAGACGGAGGGTAACCTCAACAACCATATCGGCCTTCCTCTCAGTATCTGCCGCATGAAAGGTGATGAGTCGGTGATGGTGCTTGAGATGGGGTCGAACGCGGAAGGGGATATCGCCCTGCTCTGCGATATCGCGCGGCCGGACTTCGCGGTAGTCACGAACGTCGGTGCCGCACACCTCGAGGGGTTCGGGAGTCTCGAAACCGTGCGCAAGACCGATCTCGAAATACTTGCATATGCAAAGGCCGTATCGGTGAACGCCGACGACGCGTTTCTCTGTGAGGGACTGAAAGGGTTCGGCGGGAAGATCATTACATACGGAATAAAGAGCAGGGCTGATGTGCGTGCAGAAGATATCAAACTCGCTGAAAAGGGTTCGCGCTTTGTGATTCGTTTCCCCGACGGCGGCGGGCTCCCTGTCAACCTCCGGATTTCGGGCGAGTTCAATGTCCGCAATGCCCTCGCGGCCGCTTCTCTGGCCGACGCCCTGGGCACCGATCGGCGGGACATCAGGGAGGGTTTGGAATCTTTCGGCGGGGCGCCGATGAGGCTTGAGGTGAAGGAACTGGCCGGGGCAGTGCTGATAGACGACGTCTATAATGCGAACCCCGCGTCGATGGAGGAGGCGGTCAGGGAACTGATGCGGCTGAAGCGAAAGAGAACGGTCGCGGTGCTCGGCGACATGCTGGAACTCGGGCGCTATGCGGAATCGGCGCACAGGGAACTCGTCGACCTGCTTACGCTTTCGGGCGTCGACATACTTATCGCAGTGGGCAGCGAGATGAAAAAGGCTTCCTCCGCGTTCAGGGGGGCCTGCTACAGGGCCGACGACGCTACTGCTGCAGGCTCGATGCTTTCAGAGGTACTGTCGGCGGGCGATACCGTGCTGATAAAGGGTTCGCGGGGAATGCGCATGGAGAGGGTCTCGGCCGGCATTCGTGTGCGCGCAGAAGGAGAGAAGACAAATGCTCTATAAGATCCTCTACGGCATGCATGTATTCTTCTCCCCGCTGAACGTTTTCAGGTATATCACCTTCAGGACCGCCCTTGCGGTGATCACGGCAATGCTGCTGACGCTCTTTGTCGGCCCCAGGATTATCGCGTGGCTGAAGAAGGTGAGCGTGACGCAGCAGATACGCAACGACGGCCCGCAGACCCACCTAAAGAAATCCGGCACACCTACGATGGGCGGCATTATCATCATTGTCTGTATTCTCGCATCGTTGCTGATGTGGGGGGACCTCGAAAACATGTACGTCTGGACCATGGTCCTTTCCCTTATCGGCTACGGCGGCATCGGCCTGCTGGACGACTATCTGAAGGTCATAAGGAAAAACCCCAAGGGGCT
>JAJYLU010000161.1 GCA_021787505.1 Nitrospirota bacterium
CGCAGGCAGCATGTTCACCGCGGTCCTGCCCGGGACATTGTATAGGACGATCGGGATCTTCACCGCCTCGGCCACCGCCTTGTAATGCCGGTAGAGACCCTCCTGGGTAGGCTTGTTGTAATACGGTGACACAAGAAGCGCGCCGTCGGCGCCTGCCTTCTTCGCATGCTTCGTGATCATGATCGTCTCGTAGGTCGAGTTCGCGCCGGTGCCGGCTATGACGGGGACCCTCCCTTTGACCTTCTTTATCGTGAACTCGATGACCCTGTCGTGTTCCTTGTAATCGAGCGTGGCCGATTCCCCGGTCGTGCCGCACGGGACGATTGCGTTGGTACCCTCCTTGATATGCCATTCGATAAGGTCTCCGAGGGTTTTTTCATCAACCTTTCCGTTCTTAAACGGCGTGACTATCGCGACAATTGAGCCTTTGAACATACGTCCTCCTGTGAAAAGCTGATTATTTATATCTCCATCCGGCCTTCGAATACTTCCTCGGCAGGACCCGTCATGTATACATGATTGTCTGCGCCCCACTCGATTTCGAGGTCGCCTCCCAGGACCGAGACCGTCACTTTTTTCCCGGTGAATCTGTTGAGGTTCGCGGCAACCGCGGCCGCCGACGCGCCGGTGCCGCAGGCCATGGTCTCGCCGGCCCCTCTCTCCCACACGCGCATCTTCAGCCGGTCGGGCCCGAGCACCTGGATGAACTCGACGTTTATCCTGTTCGGGAACAGGTCATGCCTTTCAATGACCGGCCCGTACCTGTCTACGTCGAAGGAGCCGACGTCGCCGACAAAAATCACCGCATGGGGATTGCCCATCGAGACACAGGTAATTGTAAACTCTCTGTCCTCTACTTTTAAAGGAAAATCTACAATTCGTGGGTCCTCAGGCGTCGGGATCGAGATATTTCCCTTTAAGCTTTGAGCCTTGAGCTTCGAACTTTGAGCTATCTTCACCGGTATCTTTGCCGGTTCAAGCACCGGTTCGCCCATGTCCACCCTCACCATGCCCCCATGCCTTTCGGGCCGTATGATGCCTGCGGCGGTCTCGACCGAAAGCATGTCGCCCTGCGAGATCTTCCTGTCCCAGATATACTTGGCGAAACAGCGGATACCGTTTCCGCACATCTCCACCTCGCCTCCGTCTGCGTTGAAGATCTTCATCTTGAAATCAGCCGTCTCTGAAGGATACAGGAGGAGCACCTGGTCCGCGCCGACGCCGAAGCGCCTGTGGCATAGCCGTCTGCTGAGGTCGCCCATCGCAGGAAGCCGGTCGCTGACGGCCTTGTCCCTGCAGTCGATCAGGACGAAGTCGTTGCCGAGACCATGCATCTTCGTGAATTCGAGTTTCACCTGAGATATCCCGGGACCTGTTCGTCTTTGACGAGGTCCTCGTAAGTGCCGCGTTTTCGTATCAGGCTGTGCGTCCTGCCTTTGACCATCACCTCTGCTGCGGCAGGTCTGCTGTTGTAATTCGAACTCATCGACATGCCGTATGCCCCTGCGCTCATCACCGCGAGGTATTCTCCCCTGTTCACCTTTTCGATATGCCTCCTCTTCGCCAGGAAGTCGCCGGACTCGCATATCGGGCCGACGACATCGGCCGTGATCTTTCCACGCCTGTTTTTGACGACCGGTATGATGTGGTGATACGCGCCGTAGAGGGAAGGCCTCATCAGGTCGTTCATACCCGCATCCACGATCACGTAGTCCTTCCCTCCGCCCCTCTTGAGGTAGAGCGTCTTCGTAACGAGGATTCCGGCATTGCCGACGATCGACCTGCCCGGCTCCATCACAAGGGTGATCTTTCGTCCGTCGACAAGCGGAAGAAGCCCCTTCGCAAGATCTCCGGGTTCCGGCGGGGCCTCATCCAGATAAGGGATCCCGAGACCTCCGCCGATGTCGAGATACCGGATGTCGAACTTGCGTCTTTTCAGTTCATCGACGAGATCGAGTATCCTCTTCATCGCATCGACAAAAGGAGACAGTTTCGTGATCTGGGAGCCGATATGCTTGTGGACGCCGACGACTTTGATATGCTTCAGCCCGGAGGCGAGCCGGTAGTCCTCGAGCGCATGCCCGATCGCGATCCCGAATTTGTTTTCCTTCAGTCCCGTCGATATATAGGGGTGCGTCTGGGGGTCGATGTCCGGGTTGATCCTGAGCGCGATGGGCGCCTTCTTCTTCATCGTTCCTGCAACCCTGTCGATCTCCCTCAGTTCGTCCTCGGATTCGACGTTGAACATAAGTATTCCAGTGGTCAGCGCAAAGCGGATCTCCTCCTCGGTCTTGCCCACTCCGGCATAGACGATCTTGTCGGAAGGGATGCCGGCCTGGAGCGCGCGGTAGAGCTCCCCGCCGGACACTATGTCCGCGCCCCCGCCGTTCTTCGCAAGGACCCTCAATATCGCGCCGTTGGTGTTCGCCTTGAGCGCATAACAGATGATATGGGGAAACGCCTTGTATGCCTCATCATAGGCCCTGAAGTGCCTCTCGATAGTCCGACAGCTGTATATATAGAGAGGCGTGCCGTATTTCGCCGTAAGCACCCTGACCGGCACGTCCTCCGCATAAAGCTCTTTTCCTTTATATTCGAAAAAATGCATATTGCTCTCCGGAAGTCCTATTTTCGCTTGATTTTACTATATTTTTTACCATAAGCCGCGACTGAAAGTCAAAAGAGCGTGCGTATCATGATACGCCCTTACATTTAATAACATAGGTACTCGGACAAGGGAAAATGCTTAACCGTGCGGGCAGCCCTGCTCGCCTGAATTTTCGAAGGGAAATGGTGTGCTGTTTCTTTTCGCCTTGAACTACTAACCTTTAACCTTTCACGGTTGCTGTTTTCATCTTTACCTTTACTTCTACCTGTTTCACTTCTTTCTCCTTACCCCTTAGCGGGTTGATTCATCCCGAGCGGGACAGGTAAAATATCATGATACTAATTTAACTTGCGAGGTATTCCGTGGGAAAAAACATAGTAGAGAAGATATTCGAGGCGCACCGCGCATACGGCGAGCTCAGTGCGGGTTCTCCCATAGGCCTGAAGGTCGATCAGGTCTACACCCAGGACGCCACCGGCACAATGACGTGGCTCCAGTTCGAGGCGATGGGGCTCGACCGCGTAAAGGTGCCTCTTGCGGTCTCATACGTCGATCATAACATGCTCCAGCAGAATTTCATGAACCCCGACGACCATATATTCCTTCAGACTGTGGCGGCGAAACACGGCGCGTATTTCTCTAAACCCGGAAACGGCATATGTCACCAGGTGCACCTCGAACAGTTCGCGGCGCCCGGCAAGATCGCCCTCGGCACGGACAGCCACACCCCCACCGGCGGCGGCATGGGGATGATCGCTATCGGAGTCGGAGGGCTCGACGCAGCCACCGTCATGGGCGGCTCGCCGTTCGAACTGACCATGCCGAAGGTCGTCAAGATAAACCTCACCGGCAAGCTCAACCGGCCCTGGGTCACAGCGATGGACGTGATACTGGAGGTGCTCAGAAGACTGACGGTCAAAGGAGGCGTCGGCAAGATCATGGAATACGGCGGCCCGGGCGTAAGGGACCTCAACGTCACCGAGCGTGCCACGATCACGAACATGGGAGCTGAGCTCGGGGCGACGACCTCGATATTCCCGAGCGACAAGAGGACGAAATTCTATCTCACCGCAGTCGGCCGCGCCTCCGACTGGGTTGAACTGGCGGCCGACAGAAACGCCAGGTACGAAGACAAGGTCGACATCGACCTCGGCAGTATAGAGCCGATGATCGCGCAGCCGCACAGCCCCGATAACGTCGTGACCGTAAAGAGCCTCGCCGGCACGAAGGTGGACCAGGTCTGCATCGGCAGCTGCACTAATTCCTCATACCAGGCGATGAAGACTGTTGCTTCGCTGCTCAAAGGCCGGACCGTTGCGGAAAATGTGAACCTCCTGATCAATCCCGGGTCCAAACAGGTCTACGAGATGATCTCGAAGGAAGGTCTTACCTCCGACATGATCGCCGCGGGGGCGCGGATGCTCGAATCCTCCTGCGGGCCCTGCATCGGCATGGGCGGGGCCCCGGGCAGCGGCCAGGTGTCGGTGCGCTCCTACAACAGGAACTTCAAGGGACGAAGCGGCACCAAGGACGCCCTCGTCTATCTTGCGAGCCCCGTCTCGTGCGCGGTCTTCGCGATCAAGGGCGGGATGACCGACCCGCGCGAAGCAGGCATCGACGTCAAGGCCTTCAAAGAACCTTCTAAATACCTGATCAACCGCAACTTCATCATCCCGCCGAAAGAAGATACCTCTTCGGTGCGGGTCATCAAGGGGCCGAACATCAAGGAGGTCTCGGTCAAGGAACCGTTGAAAGACACGATCGCGGCCGAGGTGCTTCTTACGCTCGGCGATAACATCACGACGGACGACATCATGCCGGCCGGCTCGAAGGTCCTTCCCTTCAGGTCGAATATCCCGGCGATCTCCGAGTTTGTCTTCGAGAATATCGACAGCACGTTCAGCAAGAGGGCGCAGGAGGCAAAGGCCAGGGGAGGCGGGATACTCATAGGCGGGGAGAATTACGGACAGGGTTCTTCGAGGGAGCACGCCGCTATCGCCCCGATGTTTCTTGGCGTCCAGGCGGTCATCGCAAAATCATTTGCGAGGATACACCGGTCGAACCTGATCAACTTCGGCATACTGCCGCTCGTCTTCGACAATCCGGAAGATTACGGCAAGGCAGAAACCGGCGACCGGCTCGTGATCGGGAACCTCTTCGCCTCGCTTGACGGCTGGCAGATGTATGTGGTCGAGAATGCGACCAAAGGCCTCACTTTCAATGCCAAGTCTACCCTCAACAGCAGGGAGAAGGAGATCATCAGGAAGGGCGGACTTCTGCCGTACACGAGGGAACACGCCGGCGCCTGAGGCGGACTCACGAGGCGTGCGTCACTGGACATGAGTAGCATGAGCGTGAAGGCAGCATTGCCGCTCATTCTCGTCCCGATACATCGGGACTCCGAGGCCACCGCCGCGCCTCACGTTAAGGTGAGGCAATACGCGTCGCTGATGCCGCTCAAATGCGGCCTCCACGCATACTCGATGGCGGACAGGGATCCCCGAAAATTTGACAAGAAAATGCGGGACGGTGTATTTTAAGAGTCTGTTATTTCGGGGCCGCTAGCTCAGTTGGTAGAGCAACGCCCTTTTAAGGCGTGGGTCGTTGGTTCGAATCCAACGCGGCTCACCAGATGTCCCCATCGTCTAGCCCGGCCTAGGACATCGCCCTTTCAAGGCGGTAACGCGGGTTCGAATCCCGCTGGGGACGCCAACAAATTCAAGGGTCTGCTCAAGCAGGCCCTTTTCTTTTTCCCTCGGGTAGTAGCCGGGTAGTAGAGCTGTCATTTAACCCCAACAGTACTGCTGCCGTCCCTTGTCCATCAATTTTATCTACCACATCCCTGTTCTCAGGATACAGATGTGCATAACGAGCTGTCATGCGAGGCGACTGATGGTGCATCGCTACCTGTATCTGAGAGC
>JAJYLU010000162.1 GCA_021787505.1 Nitrospirota bacterium
TCTGCCCAGAAGGGGCGCAACCATCCAGTCAGGCTCTCCTCCGGCGCCTGTCACCCGATAAACGAGCCTTTCGATTGCAGGGACAATCTCCGGTCCCTCCCTAAAGAGGTGATTAATGTTATGGGCGAGGTGCATCGAAAGCCCTACCGGTATGAACATGTACGCAAACTGAATGAATGTACGTTTCAGAGAGAGCGGGGATTCCAGGCCTGTATATTTCCTTACTGCCAGACTGCCAAGGAAAAGAAGCATCGGAGAGATTATAAGTGACCCAACAGTGAAGACGACCAGGAAAGCCGCCTTTTCACGTGCGGCATGCGAAACTATTCCGAACGTATCGAAGGGCAGGGCATTTCCGATCGCATCCATCCATCCATGCCAGGGAGTGATCATGTCTCCGGTGACGATTACTGTAATGCCCACGAGCACGATTGCCAGGAGAGCCTCATCCAGATATCCCTTTGAAGATACCCAGAGGTCTTTTGCAAAGCTTCTGGTCCGTAGAACGATATTATCCTGAGAACATGACTTAATGCACTCGCTGCAGAAATTGCAGTAGTTGTTCCGGTCAAGTGTCATAGGCGTTACAAACATGGGGCAGGGATGACTCGTACCGGTCCCTTTGATACATTCCTTGACTTTGTGACTTCTGCAGACATCGAGACATTTGTTCCTGAGTTCAACAGGACTGAACATGGAATATATGCCTATGAGCCCGCCGATAGGGCAGACATATCTGCAAAACGCCCTGCCTTTAAAAACCACCGCCATGCCGCCTGCCACGACAAAGAAGCCTATGAGCAGATACGCGGTGAGGGCGGGCCTGTTCACAATGCCGCTATAGCCGTCCCACCATGTGAGCCCGAAAAATATGAGACTGGACAAATAGATGTTCCTCAGCGGCCGCGGGAAATCCCTTTTCATACTGATCAGTCTTCCGAGCCAGTCCTGTATGGCGCCGAATGGGCACATCATGCACCATATCCTTCCGACAAAGACAAAGGTGAAGATGATCGCCGCCCACCATATGGTCCACATGAGGAGCGTAGCGATATTCCTGTCGCCTTCCTGGATATCCCCGAGGCCCGCGCCAATTATGACGAGAAATATCAGGAGCACCGGGATCTGAAAGACCGGCTGGAACCAGGCCGATTTGAGAAAACTCTGGAGCCACGGTATGTCTAGGAGATTCAGCTTCTGTCCCGTGGTCAGCCCGAGAGATCTGCGCTGATAAAGGATGGCAATGCCGATCAATCCGCTTAAAAGTATGGCGCCAATCGCAAAAGGCAACCTGTACGGGTGTGCATTGGACATGTGACCGGACGCGTCCATCCCTGCGTGAGCAAGCGGCTGGGCCATCCCGCTTTCTCCGGCAACCATGTCCTCGCCTCCCGAAGCATTATGGCTCTTCATTTCAGAAACTACTTCATGTAGCGAACGAACACCGGCGTTCTCTTGCTGCATAGGAACGTCGTGGCCAAAGGCAAGGCCAACTCCAAATAGCAAAGAGAGGACTAAGGAGCCCGCAAGCACATAAAAAATGCGTCTACCCATATTCTTATTTAACAGAATTGAATTGAAGAAAATATGAATTCCATTCTCCAACGCAGTGAAACAAAGCCTTTTCAGAAGAGATCGGGCATGACAATTTATGCTATCCATGATATAAATAATAGAAATAGGCAAGGTACTGACTCGCTAAAGCGGAAAAAATTGGCCTAGGGGGAGACAGGAATCATGAAGAAAGACCCCGTATGCAATATGATGGTAGACGAAAAGACAGCCGTAACGGCGGACTGTGATGGAGAGCGATATTATTTTTGCTCTGAAGGATGCAGGGACAAATTTCTTAAGGAACGGTCCTGCAAGCTCCCGCGCACATCGTATGACCTCATTGTTATCGGCGGTGGACCTGCGGGCCTCACTGCTGCGGTATATGCGGCGACACTGAAGATGGAAGCCTTTCTCATTGCCAGAGACCTCGGGGGCCAGGCAATCGACAGTACAAAGATAGAGAATTATATGGGGTTTGATTTCATCACCGGCCCCGAACTTGTGGAGAAGTTCCAGTATCAACTGATTCACTCCCATTATATAGACCATCTTCTCGGCGACGTGGAGAAAATCGAGCCGGTCCATGAAGGTTTCAATGTAGTAGCCTCCGATCTCAACTCCTATTTCGCAAAAACAGTCATTCTGGCAACTGGCATGACAAGAAGAAAGCTGCACGTGGAAGGCGAGGAGCGGTTCCAGCGAAAAGGCGTTTTTTATGGGAACATTCAGGACCTCTCTTTTGTTCAGGGAGCTGATGCGGCGGTAATAGGGGGAGGAAATTCGGCGATGCAGATCGTAGAAAACCTTCACACCATTGCAAAGAGCATATACCTCATTTCCGATTCGAAACTCACGGCAGACGCCTCGATAGTCGAAAGGGTCTCGCAGTTTGAGAATCTCGTGAAGTACGAGAGATTCAAGGTTGTCGAATTTTCAGGCGAAGATGCGGTCTCGGAAATCTCCATAAGAAAATTAGCGGAAGAAGAAACAGTCAAACTGCCGATAAAGGGAATATTTATCGCCATCGGTCTTCAGCCCAACGCCGCCCTTGTGTCCGATCTCGCAGAACTGAATGAGCGAGGTGAAATCGTCATCAATTCCGACTGCTCGACCTCTTGTCCCGGGATATTCGCCGCGGGCGACGTCACCACCGCCTTCGGCAAAAGGATCGTTATCGCATCCGGAGAGGGGGCCAAGGCGGCCCTTGCCGCGAGGCAGTATATTCTGAACCTGAAAAAGAAGTGAGCGCCGTCAGATGAACGATTACAGTTTAGCCCTTCTCAGCCTAAGGGCATTGAGGCAAATACCTTCGCTTCAGAAGCGCTAATTTCAGGACTGTTCTTCAGCGCCTCATCGATTAGGCCCTGGAGCTTCAGCTAATCAGCGGGCGCGGTTCCGCAAAGGGATAGAAAAAGAGCGAAGAGATAGCGCGATGAGCATGGCGCAACAGGCCGTACGTGGTATTTCACCGTATTTGGACCTCGCCGCGCTAACCATTGCTGCACTTTACTTGGCATCAACAGTGAACTCCACAGTTGAAGTCTTGCCTGCCCGAACAATCTTGACCGCAATGTTCCATGGACCTGCGACGGGGAGGTCCATCTTCGCCTTGTATTGACTCTCTTTAAGTTCGGCGTCCGTCTTATAGTTCATCGCAGGCATCCCGGGCATTGCCGGCATGGAATACTCCACTGCCACTTTTGCATCTGTGGCATGATGCCCCGATGCGTCCGTGACTTCGATACTCACGTTATTATTACCCACAACGGGAGGGTTTTTGTCGATCTTTACCACCACATTGTATTCGCCAGCCTTTTTCTTCACCTCATAATTCCTTGCGCATGCAATTCCTGCCACCAAAAACGTGATCAAAACAGGTACCACTATTTTTTCCATTATCAACCTCCTAGCGTTTATATTTCTTCTCGACTAAGTCCATGATTATCTTTAGGAAAATCTTTGTCCATTAATATTAAAAGTCTCATAATTGAATGCACATTCCCGGAAGATCTCCCCTCGCCCCTCTTTTCCTAAGAGGGGTGAATACCTCCCTTTGGCAAAGGGAGGTTAGGAGGGATTTTCTGATAATCATGTGCATACTATTTCGAGACTGTTAATAACTCTTGCCAAGAAGCCTGAGCTTCTCAGACATGACATTTGTGAACCTGCTCCTTTTATATCTTCGCCCGCCGCAATCTCAGGGCATTGCCCACCACCGATACCGAACTGAAGCTCATAGCCGCAGCCGCAAATATGGGACTGAGCAGGATGCCCACAAAGGGATAAAGAATGCCGGCGGCGACAGGGACGCCGAGGGCGTTATAGGCAAAGGCCCAAAACAGGTTCTGTTTGATATTGCGCATAGTGGCCCTGCTCAACCTTCTCGCCCGCACAATCCCTCGCAGATCGCCCTTCACCAGAGTCACCCCCGCACTCTGCATCGCCACATCCGTCCCGGTCCCCATAGCAATGCCTACCTGCGCCTGGGCAAGGGCCGGCGCGTCATTGATGCCGTCTCCTGCCATTGCAACGATCTTTCCCTGAGCCTGGAGTTTCTTGACGATCTCGGCCTTCTGATCGGGCAGGACTTCGGCGATCACCTCGTCGATGCCAAGCTTCTTTCCGACGGCCTCGGCAGTAGTCTTGCTGTCGCCCGTAAGCATAACGACCCTTATTCCTTCCAGATGAAGTTTCTCTATCGCCTCGGTTGTTGTTGCCTTGATCGGGTCTGCCACACCAAGGAGCCCTGCAGCCTTTCCGTCCACAGCGACGAACATAACGGTTTGTCCCTCCTTGCGCATGGATTCCGCCTTATCCGGCAGTTCTCCCGGCGCAATGCCGAGCTCTTCGATGAGCTTCCGGTTTCCAAGGGCAACCTTCCTTCCGTCAATCAGACCCGTTACCCCGCGTCCGGTTAGAGATTCAAAAGACTCAACCTTTGAAGATAAGATATCCCTTTCCTTCGCGCCGGCGACGATCGCCGCTGCCAGGGGGTGCTCACTTCCCATCTCGATGCTCGCAGCGAAGTGAAGAAGCGCCTTCTCATCGAATTCTGCTGCGGCGACCACGCTCACCAGTTTCGGCTTTCCTTCGGTGAGCGTACCGGTTTTATCAGTGACAAGGGTATCAACGGTCTTCATCACCTCGATGGCCTCTGCGTTTTTAAAAAGCACTCCGCCTGTTGCTCCCTTGCCCATCGCAACCATGATGGACATAGGAGTTGCCAAGCCAAGCGCACAAGGGCAGGCAATGATCAATACCGCAACAGCGTTGACAAGGGCATAAACCATGCGCGGCTCCGGCCCGATCCATGCCCAAACCACGAAGGTGAGAACCGCAATACTGACTACGATCTGGACAAAGTAGCCGGCAACGATGTCCGCCAATTTCTGGATCGGCGCACGGCTTCGCTGAGCTTCAGCCACCATATGTACTATCTGCGCCAGAAGTGTCTCGGCCCCGACCTTTTCAGCCTTCATTATCAGCGAGCCGGTACCATTCACTGTTGCGCCGATAACCCGGTCACCTGACTGCTTCATTACCGGGATCGGCTCACCAGAGATCATGGATTCATCCACGCTGCTCGATCCTTCGGTGACGGTACCGTCAACCGGGATCTTTTCACCCGGCCTCACGCGGAGGAAGTCTCCTACCCTGATCTGTTCGAGAGGAACATCCTCTTCATTTCCGTTTTTTATCCTGCGCGCGGTCTTCGGTGCAAGCCCAAGAAGAGCCTTGATCGCAGCCCCGGTCCTGGTCCTCGCCCGGAGTTCGAGCACCTGACCCAGGAGTACGAGGGCAGTGATGACCGCTGCAGCCTCGAAATAGACACTGACCTCCCCGCCTTCCCCGCGGAATGACGCGGGGAAGAGCCCGGGGAGAAGCGCCCCAACAAGGCTGTAAACATATGCAACGCCGACGCCCAGCCCGATAAGGGT
>JAJYLU010000163.1 GCA_021787505.1 Nitrospirota bacterium
AAGATGATCAGGGAAAGCGTTCCGGGTGAGAGCGTCGGCAGGATCCTGGAACTTCTGAAGAAGTACCGGTCGATCGAGGCCTCCCTGGGCAAGGCCCGTGCGCTCGTAGACGGCGCCAAGGCCGAGTTGTCGGTATTCGCAGACGGCCGCGCGAAAGAGGCGCTTCTGGCGATTGCGGATTATTCTCTCTACCGGGAGAAATGATGCACGGCCTCGTGGAACTCGCCCAAAAAAGCGTCGAAGAATTTGTAAGGAAAAAAAAGAAGGTAGTACCCCTTCCCGAGCCGCTCCCCCCCGAGATGGCCGAAAAAGCCGGCGTATTCGTTTGCCTGAAGAAGGACGGGCAGTTGAGGGGCTGCATAGGAACGTTTCAGCCCTGCTGCGACAATATCGCGCTCGAAACGATCCGGAACGCAGTCTGTGCGGCAACGCAGGACCCCCGGTTCCCGTCTGTTTCCGAGGATGAATTAAGCAGTCTCTCCTATTCGGTCGACGTGCTGTCGGCCCCGAGAAAAGTGCATGATAAGAGTGAACTCGACCCGCGGAAGTTCGGGGTCATCGTGACGGCGGGACAGCGGCGGGGTTTGCTCCTTCCCGACCTGGAGGGGGTAGACTCCGTCGAAGAACAGCTCAGGATAGCGCGGATGAAGGCGGGCATCTCACCGTATGAAGATGTAGAGATTTTCAGGTTCAGGGTAAAGAGGTACCGGTGACAACGGGCTGCGGCGGCAGGAAGGGGGAAATCGGCTCCCGTGCGGGCAGTGTGGGGCTGCATCTTCTGATCAGGTTTTTGATCGTTGCACTGCTTGCTGCGGCCGTGGCGGTCGAGGCGTATTATATCGGCTTATTGCGGGACACGATAGACAGGCAGACGGAAGAACTGAGAAACCTCTCGATGCAGCTTCAGTCTTCGAAAAATGAAAGCACCGATCTTCGGGAGGAGTTGTCTTCGGTGAAAAAATTGGCGGGAGAGAAAAAAGATGGAAATACCACTGACGGGCAGCATTAAGGACGTGAGTCTCGTAAAATTGCTGGTCTTCCTGAACAGGAACAGAAAGACGGGCACGCTTTCCCTCAAGACCCCCGTGTTCACAAAAAAGATTTATATCCACGCGGGCGACGCGATTTTCGCCTCATCCACCTATGAGGACGACAGGCTGGGGGAGATGCTCCTCAAGGCGGACAAGATAACGGTAGAACAGTATGACAGGTCCGTCGAGGTCCTGAAGAGATCGAAAAAGAGGCAGGGGGCGATACTGGTCGAGCTCGGCTACCTTACCCCGAAAGACCTTTTCTGGGGCGTGAAGTACCAGGTAAAGGAGATCATTCATAGCATGTTCCTGATCGAAGACGCGGAGTATGAATTCATGGAGGGGAAGATACCTAATCAGGAAGTCATCACGCTCAAGATGAGCATGGCCAACCTTATCTACGACGGCGTGAAGAAGATCGAAAACTGGACGAGGATTCGGAACGAGATGCCCGACACCGACTCTGTCTTCAGGTTGAGCAGAGACCCGCTCAGCCTGTTTCAGGGAATCGAGCTGAGTTCTCAGGACAAGAAGATCCTGTCCCTTATCGACGGCAGGAGGACGATCAGAGAGGTCATCGAAAATTCATGGATGGGTTCCTTCGAGGCCCTGAAGATACTCTATGTCCTTTGGTCCATCGGGATTATCGAGCAGGCGACCGCGATCCAGGAAGAGGCCGCGGTTGCGGAGCATGCAAAAGAGCAGCAGGAAGAACCCGTGACCCTCCAGGACATATTGAGCCCCCTTTCGGAGGAGGAAGCGCTAGTCAAAAGAGTCGACTCGATATACCCGCAGCTCGACAGCCTCAGCATGTACGAGCTGCTCGATGCCGGTCCCGACGGCGACGCCGAGACCATCAAACGAAATTATTACCGCCTCGCCAAGGAATTCCACCCGGACAGATATTTTGCGGTGGCCGATGAGTCGGTCAAGAGCAAACTGACCGAAATCTTTGACGCAATCACTAAGGCATATAATGTTTTGAAGGATGAAAAGACCCGCGAGGAGTACTTCGGGTCCCTCGGCGCCGGCAAACGGAAGGAGGTCGAGCCTGCTGAAGATGTCAGGGCGGAGGACCAGTTCAGGCGGGGTGTAGAAGAGTTCAAGAAAGGGAATTTCTGGGGCGCAGTCGAAAACTTCAAATGGGCCACAAAGCTGATGCCGAGGAGCGCCCAGTACTGGAGTTACCTTTCGCTCGCCTTTTCAAAGATGCCCGGAAGGCTCAAGGACGCCGAAGAGGCCCTCCTCACGGCGGTCAAGGTCGAGCCTTTTAACCCGGACCATTATGCGAACCTCGGACTTATTTACATGAAAGCCGGCATCAAAAAAAGGGCATGCAGCAATTTCGAGAAGGCATTGAGAATCGATCCCTCGAATGAAAAGGCGAAAAAGGGTTTGGAGCAGACAAAGGAATAGAATCGGACTGCGTGTATGCAGTGGACTGAAGACCTTTTGGCTGGTGCACTCCCATACGACTCGATCGCAGGGGGAGGGGTTGTGACCGTCTTTTTATTGCTAAATTTTAGCATAATTATTATACTTATTCTGTGAAACTCCCTCTCGTTGTGTTGTGCATGTGCATTGCCTTGCTGGCGGGGTGCAACGATAAGAAGGCCCCCCCCGCAACAAAACAGCCCGCAGGAAAGCTCCTTGTAATAGGACTCATCCCCGAGCAGAATATCTTCAGGCAGATGGAACGCTACGGCCCGCTCGCCAAATATCTTGAACAGCGCACGGGATACCATATAAAGCTCGAGGTGCTGCCCCGTTACGGCAACATCATCGATAACTTCGTCTCAAAAGGCATGGACGGCGCTTTTTTTGGAAGCTTCACGTATACCCTTGCGCATGCAAAACTAGGGGTCAAGGTGATCGCGCGGCCACAGAATCTTGAAGGGATATCGACGTATCACGGGCTGATTTTCATCCGGAAGGACAGCGGCATCAAGACGGCGGGCGATATGCGGGGGAAGAGGTTTGCCTTTGTGGACAAGGCTACTACCGCCGGATACCTGTTGCCGCTCGAATACTTCCATGAGCACGGAATCACAGATTACCGGTCCTACTTCAGTGAGACCTATTTTACTGGGACGCATGAAGACGCAATCTACGATGTCCTGAATAAAAAGGCCGATATCGGAGCAGCGAAGAATACCATCTTCGAGATGCTTGCAAAGGCAGATAAGCGCCTGGGAAGGGACCTGGTCATTCTTGAGAGGTCGCCCGATGTGCCGGAAAACAGCCTTGCCCTGAGAGGCGACATCAGCGATGAGGTAAGGAAAAAACTGAAGGAGGTGCTTTTGGGCATGCATACCGACCCCGAGGGGAAAACCGTCCTGAATGGTTTTGGTGCCCGAAAGTTTATTGACACAAAAGAGGAGGATTTCGAGCCTGTGTGCCGGTATGCGAAGGCTATCCACCTCGATCTGGTTACGTACAATTATCTCAATTAGATGAAGAAAACGATTATCCTGGGGCTGAGCATCTTTTCGCTGATTTTTTTCCTCGGGGTTTTCTACATTATCGGTTCCGTGGAAAGGTCGACGGGTTCCCTGGATCAGCTCATTATTCTCCATCAGGTTGAGATACTGAGGGAGCATCTCCTGATACAGATCAAACGGGTCCAGGCGGACCTCAACCTGAAGAATACGCGTCATGCGAGGGGCGTCGATACCGTCGTCCAGGACGTCATGAACATGCATAACGTTGCGAACTCCTGTTTTAACTGTCATCACAGCCCGGCGGTCACCGAGAAGCTTAACGACATCAAGGACAACATCGAGGAATATAAAAATGCCCTGAGCAGGGTTTTCACGATACGCGCCAACGTGCAAAGATTAGGGGAAGAAGAAGATGCCGCTTTTGCGATCGGACAGGAGTTAATCACCAAGGTGGATGACATGATCGCCCTTACCACCACGAAGCTCCAGCAGCGTACACAGGGCACCCTGGTGAAGATAGCGGATACGAAGGTCGTCCTCTATGTCCTTCTCGTTCTCGGGCCTCTTCTCACGGTCATCCTGTCGTATTTCTTCATCAGGTCTTTTACGAAGCCGATCAACAGGCTCCTCCACGCCACGAGGCGCCTGAAGGAGGGCAACCTGGATTTTCGCATCGAAGGCCTCCATAATGAATTCGGAGAAGTGGCGAGCTCGTTGAATGAAATGGCGGGTGCCTTGAAAGAACACTTCACGAAGATGCAAAAGATAGAGCAGGGCATGGTGCTGGCGGAGGTTGCCGCCGGTCTGGCCCATGAGATCAAAAACCCGCTTACCGGGGTTAGGGGCGCGATCGAGCTGATTTCTCAGGAGTCGACCGTGGCGCCGCAGGACAGGATGCTGCTGTTAAAGGCGGTCGAAGACGTGGTCCGGATCGAGTCGCTCATGAAAGACCTCATGAATTTCGCGAAGCCCCCGAGGCCGCAGTATGTGAGTGTCGGCATCAACGGGGTGCTCGACATGACTCTCTCCTTTGCCCTGAAACATCCCTCCTTTGCCATGAATGCCGGTGCGGGGATAACCGTTGCAAAAGATTTCGACCCGCAGATGCCGAACTTCCTCGCCGATCCCCAGCAACTGAGACAGATATTCCTCAACCTCCTGCTCAACGCAGCCGAGGCTATGCCTAAGGGGGGGGCCTTGCACCTGAAGACGTTCCATGATACGTCCACCGGTACGATAGGAGTACGGATTTCCGATTCGGGGACAGGGATCGAAGAAAGGGTGATGGACAGATTGTTTCAGCCGTTTTTTACGACGAAGCATCACGGGACCGGTCTTGGTCTGGCGATTATTAAACGCCTTATCGAGCAGCACGAGGGGACGATTACGGTTGCAAACAACCCGGACCAGGGGGCCGCATTTACGATCTCCTTCCCCATAAGGGCGGCAGAGCATGAAGGCGTCTAGGAAAAAGAAGATTTTCCTCGTCGACGATGACGAGTTGATCTCTCTCACCCTCTCAAGGGCCCTTCAGCAGGCGGGCTACGAAATCAAGGCCGATCTCTCCGCGGCGGATATCATGGACAAGCTTCGCGCCTGGTTTCCGGATGTTGTGCTCTTGGACATTCAGTTGCCCGGCCGCAACGGCGTCGACATTCTCAAGGAAATCCGGGAGAGCGGGCTGCCGGTCAAGGTCATTATGCTGACCGCCGATGACACTGCCGAAACAGCGGTCAAGGCCATGAAACTGGGTGCGGCCGATTACCTGACCAAGCCTTTCAACATCGAAGAGGTGAAGATCGTGGTCGGCAACGTGATCGAGAACCAGAGGCTCGAGCAGGAAGTCGACTACCTGAGAAAGATAAGCTGCAACTACTTCAATGCCGAGATCATCGGGCAGTCCCCGGCACTTAGGGAGATCCAGAGCAAGGCCGCAAAGATGGCCGAGGCCCATGTCTCGAGCATCCTGATTACCGGGGAAAGCGGTACGGGCAAAGAAGTCATCGCGC
>JAJYLU010000164.1 GCA_021787505.1 Nitrospirota bacterium
CCACTCGGAGTATCTTTCGTCCCGTTTCTGCTCAAGGAGCGCGCGACGGATATCCCCCTCCACGCTCTCAAAGGGAATGAATCTCTCCCCCTGCCGCTTCACAAGCTTGAAGATATAGAGCCCTTCCCTACTCCACAACGGCCCGCTCACTTCGCCTTCCTTCAACTGCAGCATTTTTTTTTCGATTGCCGGTACCAGGTCGCCCTTTCTGAATTCTCCCCAAGCGCCGTCGGATTTTCTTGACGGATCTTCGGAGTAAAGGGCCGCCAGTTTTTCGAAGGGCTCGCCTCGTCTGAGGTCCGCCTCGATCTTCATCGCCCTGATCTCCAGATAGGTCGCCTCCGCAGGCGAGGGGGTATCGCTAAGTCTAAGCAGAATCGCCTTCAACTGTATCGTTTCCTCCCCCTCCCGGTACCACCCCCTGTTTCTCTCATAATAGTCTTTTATCTCACCGTCATTTACTGCCGTCTTATCGTTTACCTCCTTGCCGATCATCTTGACTAGGACGATGATATTCTCCTTGAGCCATCTGCGGTAATCGGAAGGTTTCATCCCCTGCGCGCTGATCTTCTTTTCGAATTCCTTTGCGGTGAGATTATTCTCCTTAAGGAAATCCCGTATGCTCCCTTCCACCTCCTTGTCGCTGACACTTATTCCCTGACGGGCGGCTTCCTGCAGAATGAGCGTCTCCTCTATCACCTTCCTCAAGATCGCATCGTCAACACCATCCGTCCTCATGGACGGATCGATCTTGAGCACGAATCTACGGTAATCGGAAAAAGTGACAGGCGATCCATTCACGGTGGCGAGTATCCTCCCCTTCTCGGCGCCGGCGGCGGACACCGCGAACACGAGCAGGAAAAGAACCAGAAGCGCGGACCTAAGAGAATTTTCCACGGCAAAGCACTCCCGCACTAATCATGGCCGCCGAGCCTCTCCATGACCTTCTGTGCGTCAGACCACGTGAGCCACTTGTCCTTTGGGTTTCTCAGGAGATAGGCGGGATGGAAAGTAGGCATCACCGGAATGCCTCTGTACTCGAAAAAATTCCCCCGGGCCGCCGTGATTCTCAGTTCAGGTCTCTTCAGGAGGGTCTGGAGCGCTATCCTTCCGAGTGTGACAATTATCTCCGGCCTGATAATCTCTATCTGTCTTTCGATGAACCCGCGGCAGCTGGCGATTTCGTCCTCTTCGGGGTCCCTGTTCATCGGGGGTCTGCATTTGACGACATTGGCGATATACACGTCGGCCCTCGTCAGGTTCTTCTCCGCTACGCTCATTTTTTCTATGAGCTTCGTAAGCAGCAATCCTGCGTCCCCGACAAATGGCCTTCCCTGGATGTCCTCTTCCCTGCCCGGACCTTCGCCGATAAACATGAGAAGGGCCCCGCCGTCCCCTTCCCCAAAGACAATGTTCTTTCTGCCCTCTGAAAGTTTGCACCTCTTGCAATCGCCGATTTCTTCTCTGAGCTGTGCCAGCAGCTCCGCTTTGCCGCTCCCCTCACGGGGACGGTCCGGAACGGTCTGGAGGAGGACAGGCAATGCCTCCACACCAAGGGCTTGATAAAATTGAAGGGCCGCCCTCAGTTCATCGTAAATCTTACTTTGCGAATCTTCCATTGTCCCGGATTCCGCCACCGGGGCGGACTGTGCTCATCGTTCCCCCCACTTCAGTTTTGTCCTTAAGATATTGAAATAATCCCGCTCGCAGGGGATAAGCAACTTCGTCTTGAACGGCGACTTATTGATCTCGATTACGTCGTCCTTCCTGAGAGAAAAACCGACCTGCCCGTCCAGAGTCAGATACACGTCCTCACTGAGAGTCTTGAGGAGCACCTGAATCGTGAAATCGTCCGGCAGCACGATCGGCCTGTTCGTAAGGGTATGAGAACAGATCGGCGTCAGCAGGATGCTTCCGAGGGAAGGATAAAGAATGGGGCCGCCGGCCGAGAGAGAATATGCAGTGGAGCCAGTGGGGGTGGAGATGATCAGCCCGTCGGCCTTGAAGGTCGTCACGTATATGCCGTTTATGAAGGCGTCCAGGTCGATTATCCGCGCAAGTGCACCCTTGTTGATCACTACGTCGTTGAGCACCGTATACTCGGCGACCCTTTCGCCGCCCCGGATTATCCCGGCGGAGAGCATCAGCCTCTCTTCGACGGTGCAGGAATCGGAAAGCATCGTGTCGACCGCCTCGTATATCTCGTCCCTGTTGACCTCCGTGATAAATCCCATGCTTCCAAGGTTGACACCAAGTATGGGGATGCCCCTTTCTGCAACAAGCCTGCTCACGCCGAGCATCGTCCCGTCTCCCCCGAGGACGAGGACCGCATCCACGAGGGCGGCGATCTCCGCCCTCGTAAACCCCTGCAGACCGAGGGCCGCCGCGGTCTGCGAGTCCACGAACGTCTCGTACCCCTTCCGCTCCAACCAGGGCAGAAGCTCCTTCAATATCTCCCGCGGCTCGGGCCTGTTGGGTTTACAGATGATTCCGATCTTCTTCATTCAGTCCCTCTATCGAGATCTCTCTCCTGTCGTCTCCGGTATCCTTTATCCTCACCCGTATGCATTCTTTCCCGCAGCGGTCCCCAAGCTTCTCGGCCCACTCTATGACCGCCACCGAATCCATGCCGATGCAATCCCAGATACCGGTGGCGTCGATGTCCTCCTCCTTCTCCACCCTGTACAGGTCGATATGAAACAAGGGCGGTCGGACCGGGTACTCCGCGATTATCGTAAAACTGGCGCTGGTAACGTCCCGTCCTGCAATGCCGAAGGCCCTCGCGATCCCTTTGACCATCGTTGTCTTTCCGCTTCCGAGGTCTCCGAAGAGCGCGACGACGTCGCCCGGTTTCAGACGTCTTCCCAGGGCGTATCCCAACTCCTCAGTCCGCTCAGGACTGTCGCTCGCCAGTTTCACCCATGCTTCCCTTGATGACCTCCATCTTCCCGATAATACCGACGATCTTCCCGGCGTCCATTACCGGAAGGAGATGGATCCCCTTTTCGGACATTATCGTAGCGATCTCATGGAGAGGCGTTTCGGGAGCGACGGTGACCACCTCGCGCGTGCAGATCTCGGAAACACTCGATGCGGACATCCTCCTGATCTCTTTCTCCATCGCAGACGAACCTTCCAGGGGAATAAACGCATCAAAAAGCCTGATGATCGTCGGGATATGAAACCGACGGTTCTGTTTGATCAGATCGTTTTCCGTTACAATTCCGTATAACTTCCCGTCGGCACTGACCACGGGAGCCCCGCTGATCCCCCGTTCGATGAAAAGTCTTCCGAGTTCCTCGACCGTCGTTTCGGGCAATACTGTGATCACCCCGGTCTTCATGATATCCTGAGCACTTACCATAGAATCCCTCTCTTTTTTTAATTACTAATATTATCACTACAGTTGCAAAAATCGCCACCCCAAGATAGGGAGAGCGACTGGAAAAGTCTTTTTCTGCAATTCCTTACGGCAGCAGAAGTCTCTCATCAGCACGCCGGCACCGGTCGCCCAAAGATATGGTAGACTGCGCTGATACAGATCGGCTATGCAAGGAAAAATAAAGATTATCTTGTGCTCTAGCCTTTCCTTCTCCTGAACAGTTTTTCCGTCTCCACGGCAAAAAAGACTATCGTCGAGAGCGCGAGCGTAAACAGCAATTCCTGCAGAGTCAGCGGCTGAGTCTTGAAGACCGGATTCAGAAAGGGAACATATACTGTCGCCATCTGGAGGGCGAAGGTGAGTACGACAGCGCCGAAGAGCGGTTTGTTTGACAGCGGCCCCTGCCTGAAGAAAGATTCTTTTTCCGACCGTATCGCGAGGACGTGCCCGAGCTGGGTCAGGCAGAGCACAGTGAATACCATCGTTTGCCAGTGAGCATGTCCCGTTGTGATCGACCATGCCTGAACAAAAAGGACTACGCCGGCCATCAAAAGGCCGACCCATATTGCATGAAGGCCGAGTCCGTGAGCGAAGATGCTCTCCCGGGGATGTCTCGGCAGTCTCTTCATCACATCTCCTTCTTCCGGCTCGACAGATAACGCAAGGGCCGGAAGTCCGTCTGTCATGAGATTAATCCATAGAATATGGATAGGCAGGAGCGGAATCGGCAACCCGGCAAAGGGCGCAAGAAAGAGCGTCCATATCTCGCCTGAATTAGTGGTGAGAAGGTATTTGACGAACTTCCTGATATTATCGTAAATCTTCCTGCCTTCTTTCACTGCCTTCACTACTGTGGCGAAATTGTCATCGAGAAGGATCATATGCGCCGCCTCTTTCGCGACGTCCGTTCCCGTCACCCCCATCGCGACGCCTATATCAGCCCTTTTCAGGGCCGGGGCGTCGTTCACCCCGTCTCCGGTCATAGCTACGAACTGTCCTCTGTCCTGGAGCGCCTTCACAATCTTCAGTTTCTGTTCCGGAGCAACACGGGCGTATACCCTTACGTCTTCGACCCTTTTTTCGAATTCGGCATGGGGAAGAGATGACAAATCGCTGCCGGTCATTATTGATCCGTCATCGTCAATAATGCCGAGCCGTTTTGCGATGACCCCTGCGGTAATCGGATGATCGCCCGTTATCATCACAGGCTTTATCCCCGCGGTCCTGCAGAGCGCCACCGCTTCTTTCGCCTCGTCCCTGGGCGGGTCCATCATTCCCGCCAGCCCGAGTATTGTCAAGCCGGTCTCTGCGGTTTCGGGAGACAACATATCTGCGGATAACTCCTCCCACGTCCTCATCGCGATGCAAAGCACCCTCAGACCGTCAGCCGCCATCCGCTCGTTTGCAGCGTTGACAGCATCCGGATCCACGGGGACCGCACCGGCCGATTTCATGATTCTCCCGGATTTCTGCAAAAGGACGTCGACGGCCCCTTTTGTAAAGGAAATATACGGCTCTCCTTCCCCTTCTTTTTCCCAGCGGTGAAATGTACTCATGCATTTTCTTTCGGCGTCGAACGGGACCTCGGCCACGCGGGGATGCGCCCTTTCCAGACCTTCTTTGGCGAACCCGCTGTTCAGCGCCAACGTATACAAGGCCAACTCCGTCGGATCTCCCAGAAAATTCCCAGCCGAATCCCTCTTTACATCATTACTGAGTGCCATCGCCGTCAGCAGCAGGCGCAGAACCTCTTCTTCCCCAAGTCCTGAGGCTACAAAGTCGGCCTTTTTCCTAATGTTTCCGTCGGCAAACACTTCTTCTACAGTCATCCGGTTCAACGTCAGTGTTCCCGTCTTGTCCGAACAAATGTAAGTGACAGAACCGAGCGTTTCTACTGCCGGCAGTTTGCGGATCAGTGCCCTATGGCGCACCATTTTTTTTGCGCCGAGGGCCAGAGAGATCGTCACCACCGCAGGGAGCGCCTCGGGGATTGCAGCAACCGCTAGAGAGATGGCCGTAAGCAGCATGCGGAGAGTCGGCTCCCCGCGCATGACCCCCATAACAAAGACGATGCCACAGATCGCAAG
>JAJYLU010000165.1 GCA_021787505.1 Nitrospirota bacterium
ATATCTCAGAAAGGCGACGGTGTTCCCTCTTTCGGATCCCGGCAAGTCTCGAAAGCACTTCCGCTTTGTCTACCGGTAGTCTGAGGGCGCTTTCCTTCTCGATCTCTGCGGCCTTCAGGGAAGGGGCTGAAACATCGGGGGGCAGGAAAACGATCCGCGGAATCTTCGCATAAAAAGAATTCCCTCTGAGAAATGACAGGTCCCTCTTCAGGTGCGCAGGATCGGCATCGGCAACCAGCAAAATCACGTCAGGCGTCTCGCCAGACCTCATCGCCTCCATCACCGAACCGAACTCCAGACACTGCACCACATCCGAAAGGTATGACCTGATCGGTTTCAGATCATCCCCGGACGGGTCGATAAAAAAGATCTTCTCCACTGCGTCCCTCCAGGAACGGAACTACCGTGCCATCTTCCCTAATCAACCGCCAGGTGTCAACGTGTCTTGCGGGCTACCCCTCCGGCGTCCACTTTGCGAGATGTTTGAGGTATTTCCATCTCCTCTTCACATTCGCCTCGGCCTGCTTCATGAGTTCGGCAGCAAGGTCGGGATTGCTCATCTTCAGCGCACGGTAGCGGTTTTCCCTGTAGGCATACTCTTCGAAAGAGATCGTCGGCTCGGCGCTGTCGATAACGAAGGGCGGCTTGCCCTGGGCCTCGAGTTCCGGGTTGTAGCGGAAGAGCGGCCAATGGCCGCAGGCGACCGCCTTCTTCTGCTCCTCGATGCCCTTGCCCATGTCGATGCCCTGGGCGATGCAGGTCGCGTAGCAGACGACGAGGGAAGGTCCGGGGTACGCCTCGGCTTCGGCCAGTGCCCTGACCGCCTGCGCCTGGTTTGCGCCGAAGGCGATCTGCGCCACATAGACATTGCCGTACGTGGTCATGATTGCGCCGATGCTCTTTTTCGGGGTCCTCTTTCCTCCTGCCGCAAACTGTGCCATGGCGGCAAGAGGAGTAGACTTCGACATCTGTCCGCCCGTATTCGAATAAACCTCCGTATCCAGGATCATGATATTCATGTCCTCACCCGAAGCGAGGACATGGTCGAGGCCGCCGTAGCCGATATCATATGCCCACCCGTCGCCGCCGATTGCCCATACCGATTTCCTTACCAGATAATCGGCCAGAGAAAAGAGGCTCTTCGCCTCAAAGGAGCCGTCGCCTGAAATCAGGCGCTTTAGCTCTGCTGCGCGGCCGCGCTGATCTTCAACACCTTTCTGCGAGGACTGATCGGCATTTCTGATCGAATCGAACAGCTCCCGCGCCCCGGAATATTCCGGCTTCGCTCCGAGCCGGTCAAGCAGCTCCAGGGCCTGCGCATTGAACTTGTCCACCGTCTGCCTCATTCCGAAGCCGAATTCGGCGTTGTCTTCAAACAGGGAGTTGGCCCATGCCGGTCCCTTTCCGTCGGCACGCTTAGTGTAGGGCGTTGTCGGCAGGTTGCCGCCGTAGATCGAAGAACAGCCGGTGGCATTAGCGATAAGTAGCCTGTCGCCGAAGAGCTGTGTCAGCAGTTTGATATAGGGAGTTTCACCGCATCCTGCGCAGGCGCCGCTGTACTCAAAAAGAGGCCTCACGAGCTGGCTTCCCTTTATTGTTGTCGCATTGAACCGCGAAGGATCGGTTTCGGGCAGGGAAAGGAAAAACTTGTAGTTCGCCGCCTCCATCTCCCTCAGGGGCTCCTGGATACTCATGTTGATCGCCTTGAAACCGGGGATCTTGTTCCCCTTCGCGTCCTTCTTGCTCGCGGGACAGACGAATACGCAGGAACCGCAGCCGGTGCAGTCTTCGGGCGCCACCTGGACGGTGTATTTGAGTCCCTTAAGGTCCTTGCCGGTTGCATCGACCGACTTGAAGGTCTTGGGCGCGTCCTTCAGAAGCGAAGGCTCGTAAGCTTTCAGTCTGATCGTCGCATGGGGGCAGACAAAAGAACACTGGCCGCACTGGATGCAGATGTCCGGCTCCCATACGGGGATATGAACGCCGATGTTCCGCTTTTCGTACTGGGTGGTCGAGGTCGGCCATGTCCCGTCTGCCGGAATGGCGGAAACAGGCAGGGAATCTCCGTTTCCTTCGATCATCCTTGCCGTCACGTTCCTTACGAATTCCGGGGCCTCTTCCGGAACCGGCGGCCTCATCCGCCTTCTGCTGGTAGCTTTGGCAGGGACAGCCACCTCAACGATATTCTGAAGGGCCTTGTCCACGGCAGCGTAGTTCATCTGGACCACCTGCTCACCCTTCTTCATATATGTCTTCTTGATCTCTCTTTTGATCGACTCGATCGCCTCGTCTTTCGGGATGATGCCGGCGATCACGAAAAATGCGGTCTGCATTATCATGTTGATCCTCGTCCCGAGACCGAGCTCTTCAGCGAGCGAGATTGCGTCGATGATATAAAACTTCATCTTCTTCGATATGAGCTGCTCCTGGACCTCGGCAGGCAGAGTATCCCATACCTCGTCCTTCTTATGCAGAGTCGTCAGGAGGAAGGTCGCCCCCGGTTCAGCCTTCGACAACATGTCATACTTCTCAAGAAAAGACGTATTATGGCATGCGATAAAGTTTGCCTGGGGAACAAGGTACGGATTATGGATCTTCTCTTTGCCGAAACGGAGATGGGATATCGTAATTGCGCCTGACTTCTTCGAATCGTAGACGAAATAGCCCTGTGCGTAATTTTCGGTCTCCGCCCCGATGATCTTAATAGTATTCTTGTTCGCGCCTACCGTCCCGTCCGAACCGAGTCCGTAGAAGAGGGCACGGAATACCCCGCTCCCCTCCACACGGAAAGACTCATCATAAGGAAGGCTAGTCCCTGCGAGGTCGTCATTGATGCCGACTGTAAAGTGGTTCTTCGGGGAAGAGGCGGACAGGTTGTCGAAGACCCCCTTGACCATGCCCGGCGTAAAGTCCTTGGAACCCAAACCGTAACGGCCACCCACGATCTTCGGATAACTCTTAAAGGCCGCTGTCTTGTTCTCCATAGCCTCGCCGACCGCCGTTCTGACATCCAGATAAAGAGGCTCGCCAATTGCGCCGGGCTCCTTTGTCCGGTCGAGGACCGCTATCGCCTTTACCGTCGCAGGCAGGACCTTCGCGAAGGCGTCGACCGAAAAAGGCCTGAAGAGCCTCACGCTTACGAGGCCCAGTTTCTCTCCCTTTGCGTTAAGAGCATCGACGGTGCTCTGGACCGTCTCGGAAGCCGACCCCATGACGACGATAACTCGTTCGGCGTCGGCAGCCCCATAATAATCAAAGAGGTTATACCGCCTGCCAACTATGCCCGCAAACCGGTCCATCGCCTTCTGCACTATCTCCGGCACTGCGTTATAGAAGTTGTTGACCGTTTCCCTGCCCTGGAAGTAGACGTCCGGGTTCTGCGCCGTTCCGCGAATGACAGGATTGTCCGGGGTCAGTCCCCGCTGTCTCAGCTGAATGATCAGGTCATCGTTAAGCATCGCCCTCATGTCGTCGAATGTCAGTTCCTCGATCTTCTGGATCTCATGGGATGTCCTGAAGCCGTCGAAGAAATGGATGAAAGGCACCCTCGATTCGAGCGCGGCTGCCTGAGATATCAGGGCGAAGTCCATCGCCTCCTGGACGCTTTGGGAACATAACATTGCAAATCCCGTGGCCCTGCAGGCCATAACGTCCGAATGGTCTCCGAAGATCGACAGGCCCTGACACGCCAGGGAACGCGCCGTGATGTGAAAGACCGTGGGTGTAAGTTCGCCCGCTATCTTGTACATGTTCGGGATGATCAGCAGAAGCCCCTGCGACGCAGACACAGTCGTTGCAAGTGCGCCTGTTGCCAGGGAGCCGTGGACCGCACCTGCAACACCGGCCTCGGACTGCATCTGGCTTATCCTCGGAACCGAGCCCCATATGTTGACCTTTCCGGCAGCCGATTTGGCATCGCAGATCTCAGCGATCGGCGAGGAAGGGGTGATCGGATAAATCGTGATTATCTCATTCGTGGCATGCACCACGTGCGCACATGCAGTGCAGCCGTCAACCGTTACCATTTTTCGAGCCATACTTTCCTCCTTCACGAACTAGTTGTGTAGTATTTGCTTTAAACCGGATCTGAAATTACAGTTCTGCACATAATTGGATGAACATCGGCCTTCGCTGTCATTACTGCTTACCGGTCTCGAAGGCCTTCGCAATCAAGACCCGGTAGGCAGGCCTGCCTACAGGCAGGTAAGCCGCAATGACAGAACCTGGGGTCGATCGTCCAACCATTTTGCACTTTCCGGTGACTTAACTTATAAGCGCTCAAAATTTATAACGGCTCGGGAATAAATACCCATATGCGGCTTTATTCCCCATGCCCGTACAGATACGCGTCGTACATTATAATAAAAAAGCAGCCCGGCCGTCACCCCTCCCGTATGCCCATCCTCCTCGTAAGGAGCATAACAATCCCTGAAAGACCGAGAGAAATGCCTAGAAGACCGCCGGTCACAGCCACATTATTGAGGAGTTCCGGCCTCGCCAGAAGAACTCCCCCGAGGCTTAGCATCATCATGCCGGAGATGAGTTTAAGCACCTGTCCCTGCTGTTCGGTCAGTTTCTTCGAGCCGAGAGTGGCCGCAAAGAAGAGTACGATCATGGCGAGCGGTATCACATAGATCACATTGTAGAGGACGAGGTAGAGATAATACTCGAACTTCGAAAGGTTATGGAGCGTTAGTATCCGGGTGTAGACCATCGGAAACCCAGCGGTGCAGAAAAGTTCATAGGCATTTGCCGCCACCGCGAGCACTACGGTACCCGCGATCACGGACGGAAGCGAGGTTGCCTTCATCAGCTTTCTCATGCGGTCGAAAAGTTTCGGCTTCGCGCTTTCAGGGATGACGAGCGAGACCCCTTTCTTAAAGAAAAAGAAGTCCTTGATATTGATAACTGCAATGACGAGCGCAACCGCCCCTGCGGCGACGGTCACCGCCGCGATCCTGCCGGTGAGCAGGAAGATGTTCAGCCATGCAGCCATAAAAATGAAATAAATGAAGCCCGAGAAGAAGACGAAGATTCCGCCGATCAGCAGCAGCCTTTTCCGGGAATGCACATGCAGGAGAAGGCCGAGGAGCGTAAAGAGCACGAAGAACGCGCATGGGTTGAACCCGTCAAGCCCCGCGATCGCAACGGTCTGATAGAAAAGCGATTCCTTTGAGGTGTCAACCTTGCCGAGAAGAGGCAGTTCTACGACGGATTCCTTCTTCTGCTCCACCGGACCGGTCAAAGATGTCTTGGGAGCAACGGCCGTCTTTCCGGCAGCCTGCGGTTTGGGGACGGGAGGAGCGGCGCCCTTTGCCGGCGCCTCTTCAGGGCATTCCTCATCCTGTAGACATACGCCCTCCTCTTCTCCGGTCAGACCCGTGAGGCCGCTTTGAGGCAGGATCGACTGTCCCGCAGGCTTTTTTAT
>JAJYLU010000166.1 GCA_021787505.1 Nitrospirota bacterium
GATCTAAATCGGGGAGGAGTTCCGCATAGGAGAATCTGCTGTGTCACAGGCAAGCAAACGTTTGAAGGTGAGATGGTGAAGAGTAGGAGTGTGAGGAGAAGGGTTGAGCGCATCCGAAAGGCTCTTAACCTGTAAAAGGTGTAGACCCCACTTTCTCTCCGCAGGAGAGAAAGTGCTCGCTGGGAGCATGCCCTCAATGAACTCTTATATGAGATTTTGATCGTCGCTAGAGGAACAATGAACGAAGTTTTTGAATTAACCCTAACGTTGCATAAAGTGTGTGTATTTAGGCCGTCGTAGGACACAACGTCCCCACGATGTTGTGAAGAAGACTGAAAGGAGGAGCCCGGCGATGAATGAACGTCCCGTTGCCGCTGGGAAAAGCAGCTTCGATCTGATAGATCCGAACAGACTTTTTTCCGAACTTCAGCTCAGGAGCGACACTGTGCTCCTTGACCTGGCCTGCGGGAGCGGATCATATTCTTTATTTGCGTCGAAATTCATCGGTGCAGACGGCGGCATATACGCATTCGACCTCTGGAAGGAAGGGATCGACCACCTCTCGCGGGAACTGGCGGTCAGGCAGCTGCGACAGATCCATGCCGGTGTTGTGGACGTGAGCAGAAAGATCCCCCTCGGAGACCACTCGGTCGACGTGTGCCTGATAGCAACGGTCCTGCATGATCTCATTCAGGACAAGACGGAAGAGGGGACTTTGCGAGAAGTGAAAAGGGTCTTGAGGCCCGATGGCGTATTGGCAGTCGTCGAATTCAAGAAAGTCGAAGGACCGCCCGGACCGCCCTTTGAAATCAGGGTCTCGCCCGAAGAGCTCGACGGCCTTCTTTTTCCATATGGCTTCGGCATCGCCAAAAAGGTCGCGGTCGGACCATATAATTATTTGTCCGTTTTCCAAAAGCGGCACGGCACATAGAAAATCCCCCATGAGAGACGCGGATTTGCCCTGCCGGCGGTCCGCACCGGACTACCATGACCCTCTCAAAACAGCTGCTCCTAAGGCCACTCCTGTCCCTGAAAATACTTCTATATAAAAATGAGGGAGTTTTGCTATAATCTGGTACGCTCGGCGGATGTGGATTTTTCGCCGATGGCAGACCCGCAGCGAGGAGATGCAAAATGGCCCTGATTCTTGTGATAGAAGACTCGTCTTTTATGAGGAACAAGATCGGCAATATCCTGAAGCGGGGCGGCCATGAGATCATTGAGGCCGAGGACGGGATAAAAGGCCTTCAATTGACCATTGAGCGCTCTCCCGACTGCATCCTGCTCGATCTTATCATGCCCGGCATGGACGGCGTAAAGCTCCTCATGACCCTTCGCGAGCGCGGGGCGACGCTTCCGGTGGTGATCGTCACTGCCGATATCCAGGAAAGCACGATTACGCAGTGCAGAGAGCTGGGCGCTGCGGCCGTTGTGAACAAGCCGCCTACGGAGGAGGAACTGCTTAATACGGTGCGGAAAGTGCTCCGGAGGGGGAAGGACAACGGATGAATCCCACTGAATACCAGCTCGATGCGCTCCGGGAATTGATCAATATCGGGATCGGCAGGGCGGCCAAAGTTTTGAGCGAGATGGTGAACGCCCGGATCCTCCTGCAGGTGCCTTTCATCAAGCTCCTCACGCCTGAAAATCTTAGGCGCGAGATGGGGCATATGGGAGAAGGCCTTCTGGCTGCCGTGCGCCTCGGCTTTAAGGGCCCCTTTTCGGGCACTGCCGCACTCGTTTTTCCGCCGGACAGCGCCTCGAAGCTTGTGGCTATTCTGACCGGCGAGGGGATGGGGACCCCTGACCTGGATTCGGTGAGAGTGGGAACGCTCAGCGAGGTCGGCAATATTGTGATCAACGGGGTGATGGGATCGATCGCCAACGTGCTGAAGCTGCAGATCAACTACACGCTGCCCACCTACACCGAGGACAACATCGAAAACCTCGTGACGCCGATCGATACTGTCCCGGATGCGACGGTCGTGCTGGCGCATACGAGGTTTACCGTCGAGCAGCGCCATATAGAGGGGGACATCATCCTCATCTTCGAGTTGGGCTCCTTCAGCGCCCTGATGAATGCGATCAGTACTGATCCTGACAGTCGCGATGAAAGAGATTGAGGCCGCGCGCTTACAGTTTAGCGTACTTGACCAGGTGCCGGTCGGTCTCTGCGTGCTCAAGAAGGATTTTACCATCCTCTACTGGAACCGATGCCTCGAAGACTGGACCGGCATCCCGGGAAGCGACATCGTCGGACGAAGCCTTCTTGCGCATTTCCCCCATCTGAGCGCACCGAAGTACGCCAGTCGGTTTCAGAATATTTTCGAAGGCGGACCTCCGACCATATTCTCCTCACAACTGCACAACTACCTTATCCCTGCGCCGACCAACCGGGGAAAGATGAGGATCCAGCACACGACGGTGACTTCCGTTCCTTCGTACGATCACAGAGACGCCTATGCCCTTCTCGCCATCCAGGCAGTCACCGATCTTACCCACAGGATACAAGGATACAGGATGATGCGGGACCAGGCATTGGAGGAGGTCAAGGAACGAAAAAAGGCAGAAGATGCGCTGCGAAAATCCCAGACCGAACTCGAAACGCGGGTCAGACAGAGGACCGCCGATCTCGTTTCGGTCAACGAGCGGCTCGGGCATGAAATAGAGGTCCGCAGGGAGACCGAAGTCGAGCTGAAAAAGTTGATTTCGACGCTCAATACCCTGGTTGCCCACATCCCCGAGGGTGTTGTATTCCTCGACGGGCAACAGAGGGTCGTGTTCGCCAACCAGCGGGGGAAGGACCACCTCCGCACGCTGACAGGCATGGGAGAAGGGGCGGTGGTGGAGAATGTCGCCGGCCGCAACCTCGGGGATTTTCTCGCGTACGCGCCTCAGATCATCTGGCACGAAGTCGTAATCCACGAACCCTCGAAGTTCGTCTTCGAGGTCGCGGGCAGGACCATTCGTCAGGGCGATACCGTCAGCGGCATAGTCCTTGTCCTCAAAGACGTTACCGATGAGAGATTTTTCGAGGAGAGGATACATTCCCAGGAGCGCCTGGCGGCGGTCGGGCAGCTCGCCGCAGGCATAGCGCACGACTTTAATAATATTCTCACCAGCATCATCGGGTTTGCCGAACTCATGCTTTCAGACAGCGACCTGGCCAAGGAAGACTGGGACATGGTGCAGGGGATACTGCAAAACGGGCAGCGGGCCGCTCAGTTGATCCGCCAGATACTTGATTTCAGCCGCAAGTCGATCAGTGAGATGAAATCCCTGGATCTGCTTCTTTTTCTGAAGGAGTTCTCTAAGTTCATCAGGAGGACGATACCCGAAGATATCCATATCTCGGTCGACTGCAAACCCGGCGTGTACATGATCTGGGCCGACCCTGCAAAGATCCAGCAGGTGCTGGCGAACCTGGTCGTCAACGCGAGGGACGCGATGCCCGGAGGCGGGAGATTGTCTCTTTCCCTCTCCAGGCTGCGGGTGGGGGCCGACCGCATGCCTCCGGTCCCCGAGATGTCCCATGGCGACTGGATAATGCTGGCAGTCCTGGATACTGGGACCGGCATCACCTCCGAGGTGCTCACTCATATATTCGAGCCCTTCTTTACGACGAAGGAGGTGGGGAAGGGGACCGGACTCGGCCTTTCGCAGGTCTACGGGATCATCAAACAACATGAAGGGTTCATCGACGTCCGTACCAAGGTCGGCGAGGGAAGTTCTTTCGTCTTATACCTGCCTGCCCATGACGTCTGTGCAGAGGTCCCCCGCTCGGGAAAAGGGCCTGTGCTCCCGAAAGGTGCGGAAGAGACGATCCTAGTTGTGGAAGACAATGAATCCGTTCGCAACCTTATCCAGCGCAAGCTGCTCAAATTGGGATACACGATCTACACCGCTAAGAACGGACGGGACGCGCTGTCCCTGATGGAAGGCCACGGCAAAAAGATCAGGCTCGTGATTACCGATCTGGTGATGCCGGAGATGGGGGGACTTGAGCTGAGCCGGGCGATCAAGGACAGGTATCCCTCGGTAGAGATCATCGCCCTGAGCGGGTATCCGCTCCGCTGCGAGTGGGACGATTTCGAAAATGCCGGCATTACCGACTTTATCCAGAAACCGTTCGTCGTCCAGACGCTGGCAGAGGCGGTGAAAAAGGCCCTCGGCAGGAGGCCCGACTTGAACTGATCCTTTTTCCAATGGCTATTCAAAACTGATAAACCGTTTAGGATCGATCCTGCGGGCAACGTTCAGCGGGATCAGTCCTGCCGAAAGGGTGGTGAGGAAAAGGACCGTTGTGACGGCTGCGAGGTAGAGCACCGGCAGGTGAAACGATATGTCCCACCCGAAGGATATCTTGTTGATCACTTCGATGAAGATCACGCTCATGAGAGGCCCCATCACCCCGCCCATGAGGATCCCCGTGACGCCCACAATGCCCGCCGCTAGGACGAGCATATCACGTATCTGTGACCAGCTTCCCCCGAGATATCTGAAGATGCTGATTTCGCGTTTTCGTTCGAGTACGAGCGCCAGGAGGGTGTTGATCACGCCTATCAGCGAGACGACGATCGAGATCAGTTCGATCGCGTAGGTGATGGCGAACGTCCTGTCGAAGATCGAGAGCACGCTTTCTCTCAACTCCGCCGTATTCGTGATTTCAAGCGCGTAGCGAGGCAGCAGCATCGCCTTCAGCCGGCCGATGAAGCGGTCTGTGTCGGTCCCTTTTCTGAGATAGATCCCGAGCTGGGTAGTATCGTCGAGTCCCCAATCTTCCTTCAGCCATTTCCTGTCGAGATACATGAACCCCGATGTCGTGGAGTAACTGCTGAAGACGTCGATTATGGTGAACTCTTTCTTTCCCGCAGGCGTATCGAGGGTGATGCGGTCGCCTGTTTTCAGCCCGTATTTGACGCTCAGGTATTTCGATATGCCGACTACCCTCCGGTCTCCCGAGTATGTATAGGCAGTGCCCGCTCCACGACTGTTCGTAAGGCCGAGCCTCTCACGGATATTCCGGTCACCGAAACCGGCGACGATCTTCCTGCCCCTGAAGTCGATCCGGAGCGTCCTGAACCTGTCGATCCCCGCCACTTCGGGAAGGCCCTCGATAGTTTTCACGAGTTCGGAAGAGAGCGGGAAATAGCAGAAGTTCGATCTGCAGGACGCCGGCTTTACGTATACGTCGGCGGCGATATTTCTGCTGATCCAGGCCTTCAGGCTGTTTCTGAATGAAAAGATCAGGGTCAGAAGCGCAAAGATAAGGGCGCTGCTGATCGCTACGCTCATCAGGGCCACTGAAAACCTGTAGACACTTCCCTGCATGTCGGCCACCGTCAGCCCGCCGGTCGCACGGAAGACCTTTTCTATCGGCCTCCTCAGCAGTCGGAGGAGCAGCGCGAGATAGGCAGG
>JAJYLU010000167.1 GCA_021787505.1 Nitrospirota bacterium
ATTGTCGGCGCCCTCCGCAGGGGTCACATCCACTATCCTCCCCTCGAAAAGTTCGAGGGCCTCCCTGATCAAAGGCTCATCCATCACTTTCTCCTTCAGGTCTCTCTTCCGGACACTTTTTTTATGCGACGTTGTGAGTTTGATCCTGAGTTCCCTCCCCGCCTCTTCCGACACAATCTTTTCGAGTGTCTTCAGTTCCTTCCTGATCGACTCTTCAAAAACGGCCTGCCCGCCGTTCAGCGAAAGAAAGAGTTCGTCTCCCCGTATCTCTGCGTTTGCATGCAGGAGTTTCGACGCCAGCGGGGGGTCGACTTTTGCGACAGTCCTCTCCCACACGTCCTGGCCGCCCATCTCCGACGGCGGGCGCTCTTCGTCACCGCCTTCCTCCCCGGCGCCGGTCTCGTCCGGGGATTCATCCGTTTCCTGCGCTGCGGCATCCTCTTCGGGCGCATCGCCTTCTTCCCCTCCCGCTTCTTCATGCTGCTCTTTCGAAGCAGCAGAGTCAGGCACCGAAGGTCTGCTCACAGCCGCCTTCGGCTTCGGGCGGGGTCCATCCTTCATTTTCGGGCCTGCGGTCCTTTCCGGCACCATCGCAGGTCGCCCGGCAAGACGGCCGATATTCTCAATGACTTCGCTTATCGGTTTCAGGCCGCTTAGGAAGCTCGCCCTGATGAGTGCCATCTCCAGCGCGAGACGGGGCGACGACGCACTTCTCACCTCTGTCTCGGACTTCATAATTTCCGAGAGCATCAGCGTCAACTGGTCCTCGGACGACGCCGATACGATCTCTTTGACCGTATCGATCTCTTCCGCGCTCATATCAAGGACATCCTCAGGCTTCTTCATTACGCTCGCCACGAGGAGGTCCCGGAAGAACTGGATGAGTTCCTTCGAAAAAGCCCGTATGTCGGTCCCCTGTTCGACAAGGTCTTCGATTGTCGCGAGTATCCCGACCCTGTCCCCGCAAATGAGGGCCTCTGAGACCTTCGAGAGGAGACCGAAATCGGCGATACCGAGGAGGCCCTTGACGCTCTCTTCGGTTATCTCGGTGGAAAAGGCGGACACCTGGTCGAGGATGGTAAGCGAGTCGCGCATGCTTCCGTCCGCGGCCCGGGCAACTAGGCCGAGCGCCGCGGCGGAAATGTTGAGACCCTCCGCATCTGAGATTTCCTTGAGCTGCGCCTTGATCACGCTGCTCGATATCCTCCTGAACGGCATATGCTGGCAGCGCGAGAGCACCGTGGCCGGTATCTTCTTCATTTCCGTCGTCGCGAGCACGAAGAGAACGTGCGAAGGCGGTTCCTCCAGTGTCTTCAGCAAGGCGTTAAAGGCGGAACCGGAGAGCATATGGACCTCATCGATGATATAGACCTTGTACCTCCCGCCGGACGGCGCGTACTTCACCCGCTCCCGGAGGTCCCGGATGTCGTCGACGCTGTTGTTCGACGCGCCGTCGATCTCTATGACATCGACGGAGGAGCCGTCCGTGATCGACGTGCAGGAATCGCAGACGCCGCAGGGTAGAGGCGTCGGCCCTTCTTTACAGTTGAGCGCCTTTGCAAGAATACGGGCCGAAGACGTCTTTCCGACCCCGCGGGGACCGGAAAAGAGGTAGGCGTGTGCGATCTTCCCCTGGAGAATCGCGTTCTTCAGGATACGCGTGATAGGCGCCTGGCCGACGAGATCGTCAAACCCTTTGGGTCTCCATTTTCTTGCTAATACGAGATAGCCCATATTTCAAAATCAGTGACGCGCAAAAGACACAAGGGCCTCTTCCCGGACCGCCCATCCCTCATCGTAACGCGTCCTTATTGCAGCCCACAGGCGACTTGCCGCGGCACACAGAAAAAAATGCTTATCGCTGCTTCCTTCCGGACCTGACGAGGTTCACACCTTCCTGTTGCGCAGGGCCGCCTGCGGGCTGCAAAAAAAACGCGACTCATGCCGCCCCTGCCTTTCATGGGCATGATTCACGCAGCATCACGAAATGGTTTTCTATTTTAGCACATCCCCCGCGCAATTTGGCACCGGCGGACGACCCCATCGGCAAATTTGACAACCCCACCGGATGGTGATAGCCTTGGCTTAAAGGCCCTGTAATAACACGACAGGAGGAGAAAACCATGAAAGCGGATTCATTCATTAAAGTTGTCCTTTCCCTCATAGCCGCACTGCTTTTTCTGAACCTCGTCAACGGTCTGCTCGCCACGAGACAGGCGACTGCAGAACAGCCGGCAAGCCTCATAGGCAAGTACCAGATCTCATCCTGGGCCTCCTCTATCGGCACGTACGGCCACCACAACGGATATTATGTACTCGACACGACCACCGGAAAAGTGGTCGAAACCCATGAGGACATCCACAAGCTGACGGAATAGGGTCTCATTTCCGCCGGTTTGCGCGCACATATAAAACGGCGGCCTCTGCGAGAGGGACGAGCGCCTCAATCTACGTATTTTTTAAGGCGCTGAAGCACTTCTATGTGCAGTTGTTCGCTGGGGATGATCCTGACCTCGATCCTGTCCGCCCCACCCTTAGCCGGGTCTGCCGGCATCGCGGTTGCAGCGAAATACAATGAATATCTTTTTTCGAGGAGCGGCTCGGCCTTAAGAAGGGAATCCAGGACCATTGCAGACCTTTCCCTCATCCGCAACTTCATCTGCCGGTTCGTTCCTTCATCCGGCCCCATGGGATACCTGGCCACGATCAGGACAAGATCGACATGGGCGCGGAGATAGTCGTCGTTCAGCGCGGATACGAGCACTTTCCCGAGTCTTTTCACCATGGGCGAAGGAGAACCGCCCGCGCGGTCATGCCCTTCAAAACACACCGCGGGATCCACGAGGATCGTACCCATGACCAGACGGACTCCCCTGATGCCCGCGGGCTCGAATTCCTTTTTCAGAAAGGAGTTTACGGCATCGGTAAACTCACTTCTCGGTTGTGATATAGCGAGAGCAGGCTCCAGAAACCTCTGAATCTTTACGGCACGGTAATAAAGAAGTCCGCTCAGAAACATGATCCCGATGAGTGTGAGACTCATTATTGGCCCAGGGTGGAGAATAAATCCTTTTCCGTTCCCGTAATGCATCAGAACCTCGCCCCCAGAAGTCTCACGTTTTTCACCGCAGAGTCGAAATCCTGCTCGGACATCTCCGAGGGGTGATGGATCGCCTTGTTGCGAAGCCTCAGCACCTGCTGGAAGAGTCCCTTCTTGAACTGTCCGATACGGTGTAAACGCTCCAGCTCCTTCAGGCAGTCGTAGAGTCCCGACGGGGAGTGTCCGAGCATCTTCCTTGTGAATGCCCGCAACCGGGTTTCCAGGTAATGACCAAGAATGAGCGAAGCCACCACCTTCTCGCCCCTCCGGTAAAAATCCATCGCCTGTTCCGCGGATACGGCCCCCTTGAAAATATTTATGTTCTCGTCCGACTCCGCCTCGCCGGGAGCGGCCCTTTGTATCTTCTGGTATACCTCAAGACATTTGTCAAGCTCGTCCTTTTCGAGATAGGATTCGGCCAGAAGGAAGAGGTCCTTGACCTTGTCGGAGGCCCCCTTCTGTCTGAAGGCGAAGGAATACGCGCGGCGGAGCGCCTCGGTTTTGTCGTCCTTTTTGTCCAGCACGTCGAAATGTCTCGCCCAGCGCTTACTTTTCAATAGATTGTCTTTAGTAAAGCGGAAGAGCTGTTCGGAGACTTCGCTTTTGTTCAGCTTCCCGCTCACCACGATGATGTTGAGGGTCGGATAGTCTTCGAAGATCTCGGGAAGGTCGTCTATGCCCTCGTTCATCCTGTCGAACTCGATGTCGAGAGTCATCAGGTCGAAGAGCTGGTTTTTCAGGACCTCCTTCGCCTGCTTCACGCTCACGGCCTCGTAATACCTTATATCCTTCTCTTCCAGAGCCAGCGCGCGCTGGATCTCCATCTTCAGGAGTTCCCTGTCTTCATAATCATCGTCCGCGATCAGCACCTTAAACATACAGGGATTCCTCCACGTATGGAAGGTTGATGATGATTTCGGTCCCGACCCCGGGCCTCGTATATTCCTTCCCGATCCTGATCTTTCCCGCATGGAGGCCGACCACATATTTTGCGTAATAGAGTCCCCGTCCCCATCCCTCCCGGGAGCCCTCTCCCATTTTCCCCATATAAAAACAGCGGTCCGCCTGTTGCTCGTCCATCCCTATCCCCTCGTCACGAAACGAGAGAGAGACGTACCTTCTGGCCCCGTCGACATCAATCGAACAGGCGATAGAGATTCGGGCACGCGGCTGCTCCCTTTTTTTGTACTTGATGGCATTGTCGACGAGGTTCTCGAATACCGTCTTCAGGAGCGTCTGCGATGCGAATATCGCCGGAGGCGCGATGGGAGAGTCTTTCCGAAAGGAGAGGTCCGCAAGATCCCCGAACTGTTGGGACAGCGCCGAAAGCATTTCTCCCAGGTCCACCCTCGTAAAATCGACAAGGCCGGCTTCGCGCTCGTCCGAAATTTTTTTGAAGATATCGATGTCCGCAAAGAGCTTCTCGAACGTCCCGTAGACCCTTGCCTTTGCGTCTTCCGGGAGACCGGACAGCAGGTCGATCCTGCGTTTTATCCTCCCGAGGTTGTTCTTAAACTCATGCCCGATCGTGGCAGAGATGTAACGGATAAATTCATTCCGTCTCGCAATCTCGCGGTTCTTGAGGAGGAGGAGTCTGTTTTCCTGGGTCTTTCTCTGCTTCTGCTGATACACGAGCGTCAGGTAAACACTGAAGATCGCGAAGGAACCTACAAGTACTACGAGCGCGTAGTATGCCACCCTGTTCGATGAATCCAGCAATCCCTGCATGATCGAAAGGCGCTCCCCGAGTGTCGTCATGGCAGGGACATTTCCGAGTCCTTTCCAGGGCATCAGCAGCGGCAGGAGGCGATCGAAGGGGGGAAAGAACTTTTCAAAATATACCATTCCCGAGATGGCCCAGATGAGGACCATCACGAGTAGCATTGCCGCATACCGCACGATGTGAATGACCACGGACCGAGACATGCTCAATTCTAACTAATCATCGGCATCTTTTTCATCCATGCGGCCGGACCCCTGAGGTGCGAGCAACGCACGCATGAGTCTTGCCAGTTTTATATTCTTGTCATGCCCCAGCACGGACATTCTCAAAAAAGCCTCCCCAAACCCTTCGACGGCGCCGCAGTCCTGCACAAGAAAACCTGCCCTTGCCAACGCCGCCGCAAATTCTTCGGGCCGTTTCAGCAATTTCAGGAGATACACGTTCGAATCCGACCCAAGAAAAGTGACGCCGCCCGCCCTTTCGAGTGCTGGCTGGGTCGGTGGGATATGTGGGGGTTGCCTCGGACGCCGCCCAAGCGGAGGTGGTGATCAACGCCACTCCGGTTGGCATGGCCGGGACCAGTGTTGCCGG
>JAJYLU010000168.1 GCA_021787505.1 Nitrospirota bacterium
TTTCAGGCGTGCGGGGAGGACAAAGAGAGCCCGTATTCGTGCTGGGCGATCTGAGGGTCGATTTCACCGACCGTCAAGTGTATATCAGGGACAAGGAAATTCATCTCACGCCCATCGAATACCGCCTCCTCGCCGTCTTGGTCAAGAACGCCGGCAAAGTCATCACACATACCCAGCTTCTGAAGGAAGTCTGGGGACCGGCATACTCCGGGCAGACTCAATACCTGCGGGTCTATATGACCCAACTTCGCCGCAAACTCGAAGCGGACCCTGCCCGGCCGAGGTATCTGCTCAACGAGCCCGGCGTGGGATATCGCCTAAAGATCGACGCAGAACGTGAGATATCAAGCCCATAAAGACAACTTCTTGTACCGCAATGTTTCAATAAATGAATGCAGCAGGCCTGATGCCCCTATGGCTGCCTCCCTGTTTGGGACACCGTAACGGCGACCCTGGCCTTGTCCCTGTAGGGGCGCTGCTCTTTTGCCGGTAATGAGAGTATAGCGCCTTTTTTGACCGAAAAGGCGTTCACATGACCTGTCGTCTTCTCATTCTTAAAGAGCACATGAACATTCCATGATTCGCCCGGCCAGGCGAGCTCGCTCTGCAGCTCAGCTGGATAGAAACCGACTAGGATAGCCTGAGTCTGGGCCCTGTACCCCACGAGCTTCCTGAAAAAAAGCTGGTGGGTCTGCTTCGTCAACTCGGGATCCGTCCCGTCAAGGACGCTCCATACCAGCTTCTTTACGGTCCCTTCTATCAGGAACGGGAATGGCTCCCTTAAGTTTATTCCGGCTTTTCTTGCCTCTTCGAGAACGAAGGCGTGGAGTTCGCCCTCGGACATGTTCTCCGGGACCGGAATGGTCCGCCACTTCCGGACACTTGCGGTAATAAGAAGCGATGCCTCCTCCCCCTTTTTGATTTCGGAGACCGCATTGCCGATGCCGTCCTTCCCGTAATTCAGAAACACGTCGCCGTCGACGACCGTGACTTCTCCTGCTGCGCCCCTGATTATTCCTACGGCATAGATATGAGGCCCCGACAGGGCACTCTCAAGCGGGACGACTCCCTCAAGGTTTCTTTCCTGCATGATCTTCTTGAAGCTCCCGTACCACTTCACGCTGAATGACTGCCCAGTGTCCCTCTCGCCGGCAAAAGCGGCGCAGCAGATCAGGAAGACAACCGGGAACACGATCTTTTTCATATCGTATGTTATCATGGCGTCTCTACAGATGGCTGATCTCGTCCTTGCCCTCTTCCCCCTTTATTTTTTTTTCGAGATACTCCTTCGCAATGTCCCTTCCCGCGAGGCCGAATGCGATCGCCAGTGCCAGCACAACACCTCCGAAAACAAGCGCAAAGGCGACGATCACCGTGTCTCTTCCTATCCCGAGCTGATCGAGCGCCATCGTGCCCGCCAGGACGAACACGGCATATTTCACGAATTTCCCTATTGTGCCGGAGACCTTGAGGCCGGCGTTCACCGAGGCGATAAGGGCCGCCCTGCCGAGGAAATTGCCGGCAAGATATCCGAACAACGCGATTACGGCCGCGACGAAGATATTAGGGAAATATAAGAGGAACCTCTCCAGCAGCCTTTCGACGGTAGGTATCTCGAGTGTCCGCATCGCAATGACCACGAATACGATGAGGATTCCCCACCCCAGCAGCTTCGAGAGGAGCGCCGCCACCGAGTCCCCGAGCCCACCTTTCTTCAGAAGTTCCACCGTGCCGGTCCTTTCGAAAAACCTGTCCATGCCGATGGCCCTGAAGATCCTGAAGAAAAGTGCCCTGACAACAGCCGCGAGCACGATCCCGACGACGAAGATGAGCACCGACGCAAGGAAGTTCGGCAGAAAGACGAGGATCTTCGCGTAGAGGCCCTCAAAGGGCTCTATGATGATACGTCTGATAATCTCCATGACAACCTCCTCCTATGTATCCCATTTTTCTGCGATAAAAGATTTCTTCTCCTCAAACATCAAGCAGAGTCCCTCGATCTTCTCCTCCACCTCTGAAGCCCCGCTTTCCCATGTTTCCCTCACAAAGGATGCTGTCCTCCCGATGTACAGCGGGGTGAGCGACTTGAGCAGGTGCTCTTTGTTGATCGTCTGTCTGTGGAAGGCAAGGGCAAAGTTGTAGATGATCTCGACCCATACCTCGTCGGGGATGCGGAAAGACTCTATCGGCTGTTCGCTCACCTTGCGCAGGAACCCCGCGACTTCGCCGGGGAGGATCTCCTTCCAGATATCCATAAGTTCCCTGACACCCAGACTGAACCGCTCGATCATCCTTTCCACGTTGACCGCCACGGGCTCGAGACCGACCGCGTACTGAAACCCGAAGGTGGGCACCGGTTCGGAATTAGTTACCGACTTCCACGTTTCAGAGTAGAAGTCCATCAGTCCGAAGGCGGAACTCACCACCTGATAGAGCATCGCACTCAGGTCTGCGCCGGGATCTTTCGGGTCGTGGATCTTCGCGCCGAGAAAGGCCTGGCAGACCTTGAAGCCGCTTGCAATGGCGACTGTCGTCATCCAGATGTCGATCCCGTACTTCGCCACGTCCGTGCCCCAGACGTCTTTGGTGAGATAAAAACGGGCCAGCCTGCCCGAGAACCCGAAGTCCCCGCCTATCGGCTGCCTCACCCTCTTCCCGTAAAGGGCCCTTGTCAGGGGATAGACGATGCTGTTGGTGATCGTTCCGTCGTATTTGTGCCGGTGATACAGGGGCGCCACATAGTCGAATTCGTCCTGGATCACCGGCTTGATGAGGAGCTCCAGCCACTCAGGCGTGATGCTCCTCAGGTCAGAATCGACCACCGCGCAGGCCTTCACGTTCAGTACCTCGGCGATCTGGAATATGGTCCTGAAGGCGCTCCCCTTTCCGGGGATGCCGTGGTAAGGTGTGGATATCTTAAAGATAGGCCCTTTCCGGTGATAAAAAAGGATGGAAGAGGAGTCGTCGATAGCCGTGTCCTGGACGACCCCCATGGTACCGTCCGTGGAGCCGCCGTCGGAATTGATGAGCACGCACTTCTTGTCCGGAAAGTACTTTGCGAACCCCGCCTGGACCGCCTTTACCACGTGACCGATCGTCCCGGCGTTGTTGAAGCTCGGGATGCCGACCAGGATGTCGGCCTCGCCGATCTCGCCGATCCGTTCCTGAATTTCTGTCCTCAGGATTATGCTGTTCATGCCCTGCGCGCCCTTTTGCCCGGTTCCGGAATCGGGACCGTTTTTCTCACCTTCCGCCCCTCCTCATCTTTCCGCCCCTCGGAACGATTGCGATGCCTGAGGAGTCAATGTGGCAGCGGAAACGGTCGCTTTCGGCGTCGTAACCGATCTGCTCGCCCTCCCCAATGACATTATACTTGTCGACAATCGTCCTTTTCAGTCTGCAGCCTCTCCTGAGAACGGCACGGTCCATGATAATACAGTTTTCGACCACCACGCCGTCTTCGATGACGACGCCGCTCCGTATGACCGAATTCTTTATTTTTGCCTTGCGGATGAGTGCCCCCTCGCCTATGAAGCTGTTTCGTATCTCTCCCCGGAGGATCTTCGTCGCAGGCCCTTCGAACCCGGACGGGTGAATCGGCCAGGCCCCGTTGTCGAGCTCAAATTTGGGGGCTTCGCCGAGCATGTCCATATGCGCGTCGAAGAAAGCGGATATCGTCCCGACGTCCCTCCAGTAACCCGTCTCCTCGTAGGGCATCGTCCCCGGGATTACGTTGGAGGCAAAGTCATAGACGAAGACCCTGCCTCCGTCGACGAGGTCAGGAATGACATGCGCGCCGAAGTCATGCTGCCTCTTCCTCTGGGACCTGGCCAGCGACTCCAGGAGCACGTCCCTGGTAAAGATATAATTCCCCATCGATACATATGCGCGGTGCCGGTCGCCGGGCATGGAGACAGGTCGTTTCGGCTTTTCCTGGAATCCTGTAATACGTTTTTCGTCGTCAGCGGCTATCACACCGAAGGCGGATGCCGTCCCGATCGGGACCGGCCTGGCGGCAACCGTGACATGCGCCCCCTCGGCGAGATGGAAGTCGATCATCTGCCGGATGTCCATCCTGTAAATGTGGTCTGCCCCGAAGACGATCACCAGTTCCGGGTTGTAGTAGCGGATGAGGTCGATATTCTGGAAGACTGCGTCCGCCGTCCCCTGGAACCATTCCGGTCCCATCCGCATCTGGGGCGGGACCACGGCAATGAACTGGTCCTTCACCGGCGAGGAGAAGACCCAGTTCTGCCTGACGTGCTCGATGAGGGACTGGGACTTGTACTGGACGAGCAGATAGATGGAGTGGATGTGGGAATTGACGAGGTTGCTCAGCACGAAATCGACAATCCTGTATCTCCCCCCGAAAGGGACCGACGGCTTCGAACGAAAGGACGTCAAGGGGAAGAGCCTCTCCCCCTTTCCTCCTGCAAGCACGAAGGCGAGTATTCTCGGATGCGGCATCAATACCTCCCTGTTCTTACTAAGTGTTCCGTCCCCCGGAAGCGGGGACGTACTATAATATACAAACCGGCGGCAGCGAATCACGTCCATTAGCTCGCGTGGGTCGGCTGCCTTCGCCCGTCGAATTGAGAATGCTTATCACTGCTTGAACGCAAATACTCCGTTCATTTCCGCCATTCTTTTTCCTCTCTGAGATAGACTGTACGGTGCGGAAACGGTATGCCTATCCCTTCCTTTCTGAACCGTTTCAATATCCTCTTCCTGAGTTCATGTTGCGCGAGATACTGGTCCACGAACTCCTGCACCTGGCAGATCAGCGTGAAGTCGAGGGAGCTGTCCCCGAACCCGGGAATGAACCTTACGAAAGGTTCGGGGTCGCCGAGAAGCCCTGGGACCTGCCCGACCGCCTTCTTCGCCTCGTCGACGAGGACAGCCTCGACCTTCTCGGGGTCCTCGGCATAGCTGACGCCGATCGAGATGAGCAGGGACATCTTCTTTTCCGGGAGGTAGTAGTTCGTGACGATCGACTGCGCCAGCTTGCTGTTGGGGATCACGACCATGTTGTTCGGCAGCATTCTCACCCTGGTCGTCCTCCAGGTGATGTCTTCCACGTAGCCCTCCTGCCCTGTCTCCAGCCTTATGAAATCGCCCACCCTGATCGTCTTCTCCATAAGGATATGAATCCCCGAGAAAAGGTTGGAGAGGGTATCCTGAAGCGCAAGCGCCACGGCAAGCCCGCCAACGCCGAAAGCGGTAATAAGGGGCGTGATCGATATCCCCAGAACGCTGAGGATAATTAGTAGTCCTATGACAATAATGGTCCCTTTCAGTATCCCGTACGCAAGACCGGTCGTCGGGATCGGCAGGTTCGACTTTCTGACATAATTCCTGAAAACCCTGCCGGCGACGTTGGCTGCGGCGATAGTTATCGAGAATATGATGATG
>JAJYLU010000169.1 GCA_021787505.1 Nitrospirota bacterium
AGCCTCTTTTTGCCTTGGGTTGAGGCGCTCTACTTCCCTGTATATATCCATCGTTTAAATAGGACCGGCGGGAGCATTCGAACAGAAACCTGCGGCCTTGAACTCAGTCTGCGCTTCATAGCCGAAAATTGTCGCTGAATTCACCCCTGTCAGACTTTTCGGTGCAATGAAAAGTCAAAGCTTTTTGAGGACGTTTGCCGGCGAGAAAGATGCTGATTTCGAGGCTGGCACATCGACTGCTTCGCCGGTGCGCGGGTTCCGGGCCTTTCTTGCGGCCCTTTCTTTGACTTTAAAAGTGCCGAAACCCTGCAGTGTAATGCTTTCTCCGGTCTTCAGCGCTTCTGTTATGCTTTCGACAAATGCATTCGCGGCTTTTTCAGCGTCTGTCCTGGTGATACCTGCTTTTTCGGTTATCTTATCGATGAGGTCCGCTTTTGTCATGCTGTATTTTCTCCTTCTTTTTTATATCCTCGTTCAATTTGGAGGAAAATTAACAGGTTAATTGTATCTGAAAAAGCAGGGAATACTCCACCTAAAAATAACAGCATCGTTGATGATAATCTACAAGCTTGCGATATCATTTGAGCAGGAGGCCCCGCGTAATTCTCCGGAAAGACGCCGGGGTTCCTGCCTTGAAAAAGGGTTATATGGGGAAATGAGATGCCGGTGATTATCTCAACCGGCTGCCACACTTCTTGCACACGCGCCTGTTCAGATCATGACCCAGGTATCTATTACATGAAGGGCATCTCCAGTTAAACCTGCTGAAACCGATAAACGCGGCGATAACTATGATCTGCGTTTCGTAGATACTATTTTTTGAGAACTCTCCCAGTACAGTCGGGCGCTTATGAAGCATCGCAAGAAATAACACCAGGAACAGCGCCACCCCTATGGCGAGGAGCTGACGGCCCCGGCGCACCTCGAAATCCTGCATAATCTGTCTGTCGTCTTTTTTGAACATCGATACTATCCTGAACGCGAAAAATATTCACTATATTATACCGCTGTTCATTTTCAAAATCAGCTGCAATGAATCCGCTGACTACTGCGAGTCTCTTTTCTTCCTGGTCCCCCTTGCCGGGGCTGCGCTCCAGGGATCATCAGGCCACGGATGTTTCGGATAGCGGCCCCTGAGTTCCTTTTTTACCTGCTGGTAGCCCCTGTCCCAGAACCCCTTCAGGTCCTGCGTGACCTGGACCGGTCTTCCGGCCGGGGAAAGGAGATGGAGAAGGACCTTCACCCTGCCTCCGGCAATGACAGGCGTCTCGGCCATGCCGAACATCTCCTGCAGCTTCACGGCAAGGACCGGCGTCTCTCCGGCAGCGTAGTCGAGCGCAGCCTGCCTCCCGCTTGGGACGGCAATCAGCGCCGGGGCCCGTTCCTCAAGGAGCCGGCGCTGTTCCCACGAGAGCAGGGCCCGCAACGCCCGCATGAGGTCGAGCCTGGCCAGGTCCCGGGCTGTGCGCACGTCGCCGAGAAAAGGCGCGAGCCATTTCCCGGTGGTTAAGGCGAGGGCCTCGTCCGAGAGATCGGGCCATGCCTCCTCCGGAAAGGCCCGCCTCATCAGAAGGACCCGGCCCTGGAACTGCCGTTCATCCCTGCGAAAGACAAGCAGATGGAAAGATGATCTAAGGGCCTGGCAGAGCACGGGTATCGTTTCTTCGCCGGAAGGCGCAAAGGACCTTTCAGAAAGTGTTACGGCCCCGATTCGTTCTTTTACTACAGCAACTATCCTCTCCTGTTTTTCATCCCATTCGATGCTTTTCACCGTTTCAATGCGGCCCTCATACTCCTGACGGACCAACTCCTCGCTCACCTCTGCCCCGATATGCACGACCCCTTCGCCCTTCTCGCCTGCATCCATATTGGCCGCTACAATGAAGCGGCTCCTTCCAAGACCGGACTTTGCCGGGAGTTTCACCCCCCTCCCCTGAGAGAGAACGAACCTGCCGTCTGCTTCATCGCGGCTGCGACCCAACCTTTCCGGAAATGCCCTCAGAAGAAGACGGCCGATGGCCTCATTGTCCGAAAGTCTTGCCTTCAATTCCTTCCCTGCGGGCATAAGGCGGAGAAGCTGCTTCGCGGTCCTGTCCGCGGCACGGAGCGCCCAGGGATCGGCATAGTCCGGAACTTTTCCGCCCTTTCTCCATTCCCGGAGCATGTCGAGTCTCACCACGATGTCCGCCTCTACCCTTTTATGGGACCCGGTGGAAGTCTTTCTAAGTATGTCGCGCCCGGAGAGGAGCGCTGCGAGATCAGCCCCGATGGCCGCAATTCCGAGGTCGCGCGCCAGCATGAGACAACTGAGTCGCGGGTGGAGCGGTAGAAGCGACATGGACCGTCCTGCTTCTGTGACGGCGCCTGCGGCGTCAAGGGCGCCGAGATTGAAAAGCAGGTTTCGCGCCGCTTCCCAGGCGGCCGGGTGAGGGGCGTCCATCCACGAAAGCTCAAGCGGGTCCTTCACTCCCCAGACCGCAAGGTCGAGGACCAAAGATGCGAGATCGGAAACAAGGACCTCCGGAGGATCAAACGCAACCATCGACTCGAACGCGGACCGGCTGTAGAGACGGTAGCAGACGCCGGGTCCGAGCCTTCCGGCCCTTCCCTTGCGCTGCTCCGCGGAGGCGCGCGAGATCGTAACGGTCACAAGCCGGTTCATTGCCCGCGAGGGGTCGTGTCTGAGCGACCTGGCCAATCCGCTGTCGATCACGACTCCCGTACCCTCGATCGTCAGACTCGTCTCCGCTATATTGGTTGCGAGCACAATCTTCCGTCTGTCAGAGGGAAGGATCGCCCGCTCCTGTTCCTCAAAGGGGAGATCGCCAAAAAGGGGATGCAGGGACAAGTCGTCTTTTCCTTCGGCAAGAGGGCGCAGGGCCTCGGCGCATGCCCTGATCTCTCCCGAGCCGGGAAGGAATACGAGGATATCGCTTTCCGTCTCTCTTAAGGCGGTGCGGACCGCGCGTACGATACGGGCCGGCAAAGGGCCTTCCGGTCTTTCTTCAATGTACCTCTCCTCAACGTGGTATTGTCTTCCCACGGAAGAGATGACCGGAGCGTTGCTTAGGAGGGAAGCCACCGACGCGGGGTCGAGAGTTGCGGACATGACAAGTAGATAAAGATCATCCCTCAGATTCTTCCGGATGTCCAGGCAGAGGGCCAGTGCAAGGTCCGAATGGATGCTCCGCGTGTGGAACTCATCGAAGATCACGATTGAGACGCCTTCGAGGCCGGGGTCTCTCTGGATGCGGCGGGTGAGGATGCCCTCGGTCACAACCTCGATGCGGGTCCTGGAGGACAGACGGCTGTCGAAGCGTATGGAATACCCCACCGTATCTCCGACATCTTCGCCGAGAAGCCGGGCCATCCACCGCGCAGCGGAGACAGCCGCGATCCTGCGCGGCTCGAGCATCAGAATCCTTCCTTTTTCAGGCGCGATAGTGTCGAGGAGCGCCAATGGAACGCGCGTGGTCTTTCCCGCACCCGGCGGGGCATAAAGCACGGCGCTGCGATGCGCCCTCAGGGCCTTTTTGAGCCCTGGGACAACCTCGTCAACCGGATAATCCGTCAAGATACCCTTGCTGCGCCTTTCTCTGCCGATTCGTCATGGTAAATACAATGCTTTCCCCCGATCTATGCGGGCAGGTCAGCTCTCTTCTCATTCCGGAGCCTGCGAGGGCGCTTCTCCTTCCCCAAAAGGCCCCTGATACTATTATCCATCATTTTGAAAGGAGAGCGCCATGACAAAGACAGATTTATCGGGAAGGTCTCAAAGAATGCCGGCATTTCTAAGCCCGCGGCCGGAGCGGCCGTGGATGGCCTCGTTGTGCGCTGTGCAATCTGGCATCTTCAGCTTGAGACAAGGCGAAGCGCCGATTCCGGTATAATAACTGTATAGGTCACAAAAAGAGTCATGCAGCCATCCCGCAATAAAGCTAAAGCCTCCCGTTATATTACGCCTGAGGGCCGAACGCATTTAAGCGAGGAACTCTCATATCTCTGGAAGGTGAAGCGCCCCCAGGTCACACAGGCGGTTGACGAAGCCGCTGCTATGGGGGACCGGTCGGAGAACGCGGAATATATCTACGGCAAGAAGCAGTTAAGACAGATCGATTCCCGTATGCGCTTTCTCACAAAGAGGCTGGACGAATTGATTGTTGTGGACAGGCCGCCTGATGATACGTCGAGGGTATTTTTCGGCGCCTGGGTCGGGCTTGAGGACTCCGAAGGTAATCTGTTTCGGTACCGCATCGTCGGGCCGGACGAATCCGACCACAAAAAGGGTTTTATCAGCATCGATTCTCCAATGGCAAGGGCGCTGCTGCGCAAGACCGAGGGTGAAGAGGTCGTGGTAAACAGGCCCCAGGGCACTGAAGCCTTTGTGGTGACATCAGTCGGCTACGAAGTGAAAAAGTAATCAATGCAACCCTCAAGGTTGCCCTCCCGAGCTTATGATCTCTTTCCCCCGACTCACGAGAAGGCAGAAGATCGAAGTCCTTGAGCTTAAGTGAGCGAGTAAGCCGAAGGCAAGGGGAGGAGTGGCGGCGTGGCTTAAGGCCAAAGAAGAGCGACTCACCCATGCAATCAAGAAAGGTCTTTTAAAGGAGGTCAGCTGTGAAGACAAGAAAAAATAAATCCAGCCGCCTGACGCAGGCGATGCTTGAGACGGCCAGGGACATGAAGGATGCCGGTATTTTGGAAGAGGCGGCTTATGAAAAAATTACCATGCGTCATCTCGGCGTAAAAGAAAAGGCCGGGGTTGCACCGATAACAGCAAAAGAAATCCGCAAAATGCGCGAACAGGCGCACATGAGCCAAGCTGTTTTTGCCCGCTGTCTCAACGTAACGGTCGGTTACGTGTCGCAATTGGAGCGCGGCGCAAAGCGGCCGACAGGCCCGGCGCTTGCTCTTCTGAACGTAATTCACCGCAAAGGGATTGAGGCTATTCTGTAGGCTCTGCACATTAGACAAAATGTATTGCTTTTAATAAAAAAACGCTCCAAAGCCTCCCCGCCTATTCCTCATCTATAATTAACCATTGCTGGTCCGCAGGGGTGGATCGCAGAGGGTCACCCATTAAGCCTTTTCTATAACAAGAGCGTCAATAGCTTACGAAAACATTATAAAATGGTGTACATTACTTCTAAGTGGGATGAGGAGGGCTTAACTATATGGCTAATGAGACGAAAGGCAAATGTAAGTTTTGTGATTCTTTTCTTTCTAAGGAGCCAACTGAGGAAGGGTCGGTAGTTTGGTTTGAGTGCCCGATATGTGGTTCAGTAGCGCTTACTAAAGAGGCTTTTGAGGATATCTGTCCCGCGCTTTTTTCAGGAGAAGAACTACACGGACTGAGTATAATTTTGAGAAATCAATTTGAGGCCAGAGGCGGCAAGAGACCTAAGAA
>JAJYLU010000170.1 GCA_021787505.1 Nitrospirota bacterium
TGGACCCCCGCATCGAGGCAAGGGGGTTTCTTATCTCATGAGCTATGTTTGCGGAAAGTTCCCCTATTGCGGCCCATTTCTCTTTCTGCTTGATTTCGGCCTCAAGGGCCTTAAATGGCGTCAGGTCCTGGAAGGTGCCGATAAACCCCGTCTGCTGACCGCTCGCATCTTTCAGCTTCGAGACGGTGAGTCCCACGATCTTGCTTTTGTCGTTCTCTCCGGGGAGCAGTTCTTCCCGGCGGCCTTCCTTAAAGGGAAATGAGAGAAAAGGCAGCGCAGCGTCTATCCTCCCTCCGATTATGCGGTCTTTCCCTGCGCCGGTAATCTCCTCGGCGGCCCTATTGAAGATCAGCACATTACCGCTTATGTCTGTCGTAAAAAGTCCGCTGGGCAGGCTCTCTATTACCTTCGTATTGAATAGTTCGAGTTCCTTGAGGTAGGTATCTCTTTCCTCGATCGTCCGGGATGCACTTTCGAGTCTTGATGAAAGGTATCCCCCGAGAAACGCTGTGCTGTAAAGGGAAAGGATATGAACGAAGATGTTGTATAGGAATTCCCCTTCCCGGATGACGGCCTCATGAGGTATGGGGAGGATGTTGAAATACTGCAGGTCGAGAAGTGTACCGTAAAAAATACTGCTTACACTTGCGATGATGTACCCGGCTTTTCTGTTCAGCACGATGCTCGAGGACAACACGGTAAGTATCAGGACAAACGAGAACCAGCTTTCCACCCCGCCGGTGATGGAGATGAGTGCGATCTCCGCCATGACGTCGACGATGAGCTGGACATATACGAAGGCAACGATGTTTTTTACCCTGCCGAGCAGGAGCGCATACGCGATGGTCAATGTGTAAAGGGATATGATCAGATAGGATATAACCCTGGGATGGGCATAGAAATAGTCGATCTTAAACAGGTACGAGGAGCCGAGCAGGATCGTGACAAATACGGCCCTGAAGCTGATCAGGGCCTTCACTCTCAACGAAAGAACATTTTCCGGCATCAACCCTTATTTCATTACTTGATGAGCGTAATGAGTTTGAAGATAGGCAGATACATCGCAACGACGATAAACCCCACTGTGCCGCCGAGGAATACCATCAGCATCGGCTCCATCATGGCCGTGAGGTTCGCAACGGTGTTGTCCACTTCGTCATCGTAAAAGTCAGCTATCTTGCTCAGCATCGCATCGAGCGCACCCGTGGATTCTCCGACAGCGATCATGTGGGTGACCATCGGGGGAAAGACCTTGGATTTCATGAGCGGTTCCGCCAGCGTCTTCCCTTCCGAAACAGCGGACCTTACGTCCATGACCGCATTTTCTATCACTGTATTGCCCGCGGTCTTGGCCGTTATTTCGAGACCGTCGAGTATCGGAACGCCGCTGCTCACCAAAGTGCCCAGGGTGCGGGTGAATTTCGCCACTGACACTTTCCTAAGGAGAAGGCCAAAAATGGGTAATCTCAGGAATATTTTGTCTGTAGCCAGTCTGCCGCCTTTTGTCTTCCTGATCTGGCCGAACGCCACAATCAAGCCGACAATCGTGACGAGAGTGAGTAGACCTCCGATGCCTGCCAGGAAATTACTGAACTTGATGATGAGCAGCGTTGGCAGGGGAAGTGTTCCTCCCAGGGTTGCGAACATTTTCGAAAAAGTAGGTACCACGAAGATCATGATAATCGCGATAACCAGGACAGCAATTGATGATACCACGATCGGATATGTCAGTGCCCCTTTCACCTTTTTTTTCAGTTTCATCGCCTTTTCTATATAGCTTGCAAGCCTGTTAAGGATTGTATCAAGTATGCCGCCCGACTCGCCGGCAGCGACCATGTTCGCATACAGATCCGTAAATACCTTCGGATGTTTCCTGAGGGCATCTGCATAGGTCGAACCGGACTCGACATCTGTCTTAATGGCGAAAAGGGTCTTGGCGAGGAACTTGTTTTCAACCTGTGTCGAAAGTATTTCCAGTGCCTGCACAAGAGGCAACCCGGCATCGATCATGGTGGCGAACTGCCGGGTAAAAATTACTATGTCCTTGTCGTTTACCCCGCTTCCGAAACTTAACGCGGAAAGCGAGCCTAGCCCGCCTTTCTTCTCCTTCTGTTTCACGATCGTAGGGGTGATATTCTTTCTCCGCAGTTGGGCGATCACTTCTTCCTTGGAGCCGGCGGTTATCTCCCCTGTTTCAATAGTCCCCCTGCTCGTCTTCCCGGACCATTCAAACACGTTGGCCATCTTCTACCTCCCGCGTCCAGAGGGAGCGCTTGTCAACCTCTGGAGCATTGTTATTAACTCTTCGGGCACCGGCGACCTGCCAATGGCATCCTCATAGGAAAGATGCCCCTTCGAATACAGTTCGATCAGCGACTGGTTCATCGTCTGCATGCCGAATTTTGCCTGTCCGGTCTGCATCATCGAGTAGATCTGATGTATCTTGTCTTCCCTTATTAGGTTCCTGATTGCCGGATTCGGGACGAGCAGCTCTATCGCAAGTACTCTCCCCTTGCCGTTTTTTTTGGGGATTAGCTGCTGGGCGAGTATCCCCTCGAGCACAAAAGAGAGCTGCACCCTTATCTGTTCCTGCTGGTGGGGGGGGAACACATCGATGACGCGGTTTATCGTCTGTACCGCCGAGTTGGTATGAAGTGTAGCGAGGGTCAAATGTCCGGTTTCAGCGACGGTGAGAGCAGCCTCGATAGTCTCAAGGTCCCTCATCTCCCCGATAAGTACGACATCGGGGTCTTGCCGCAGCACGTATCTTAACGCCGCTTTAAAAGAGGAGGTATCGGCGTTTACCTCCCGCTGATTGATGAGGCATTTCTTGTGGCTATGAAGGTACTCGATAGGGTCTTCGACCGTGATGATATGATCGTATCGTTCTGAATTTATCCTGTCGACCATGGCCGCAAGCGTCGTGGATTTGCCGCTTCCCGTTGCGCCGGTGACAAGTATGAGCCCCCTCGGCTTCTTTACGAGCTCATTGACTATTTCGGGCAGCCCAAGATCCTGGAAGGTCCTGATCTCAAAGGGGATTGTCCTGAAGGCCCCCGCGACCGCACCCCTTTGCATGAAAATATTGCCTCTGAATCTGCTCAGTCCTTTCACGCCGAAGGAGAGGTCGAGTTCGTTGCTCTCCTCAAATTTATGCTTCTGGCTGTCTGTCAGGATACTATAGCAGACCCCCTTGGTCTCCGCAGGACTGAGAGCGGGAAGGTCAAGGGGGACCAGTTTTCCGTCGACCCTCAGTCTTGGCGGGCTGCCGGTGGTGATATGCAAATCGGAAGCCCCTCTCTCGATCATTGTTTTCAACAGGTCATAGATGCTCGCCATTCATGTCTCCTTTTAATCACCGAAGGTCACACGCATGACCTCTTCGATGGTCGTGACCCCTTCGGCAACCTTCGTCAACCCGCTCATTCTCAGGGTCTTCATCCCTAGGCGGATTGCCGCCTTCTTGATCTCGGCGGTTGAGGCCCCTTCAAGTATCAGTTCCTTCAGTTCGTCTCTTATCGGCATGACTTCATAAAGGGCCACTCTCCCCTTGTATCCGGTCCCGTTACAAGTCGGGCATCCCTTGCCCCTGTAACACCTTATGGTCTTCGACTCTTCCTCGGTGAAGCCGACTTTTAGAAGCGCCGACGGAGGAATTTTCTCTTCCTCCCTGCACTGTGCGCATATTCTCCGCGCGAGGCGTTGGGCGAGAATCAGGATCACGGCAGAGGATACCAGAAAGGGTTCGATGCCCATGTTCAAAAGCCTGCTTATCGTGCCCGGGGCGTCGTTCGTATGCAGCGTGCTCAGCACGAGATGTCCGGTGAGCGCGGCCTTGACGCCGATTTCAGCGGTCTCGAAGTCGCGGATCTCCCCGACCATGATGATGTCGGGGTCCTGCCTGAGAAAAGACCGCAGGGCCGCGGCGAAGGTCAGGCCTATCTCCTCTTTCACCTGTACCTGGTTGATGCCCATAAAATTGAATTCGACCGGATCTTCGGCGGTCATGATGTTGGTGTCGGCTTTATTGAGGTAGTTTAACGCCGAATACAGCGTCGTGGTTTTTCCGCTTCCGGTAGGTCCGGTCACCAAAAGCATGCCGTAGGGCTTGTTCAGGGCATCCATGACGTCGTCGAGCGCTGCCTGCTCAAAGCCTAATTTGGTGAGGTCCACCTGGAGGTTCCCTTTGTCGAGAAGCCTCAATACGGTCTTTTCGCCGAAAAGACAGGGCAGCACCGAGACACGGAAATCGATATCGCGTTTTTTGCCGAGCTTCAACTTGATTCTTCCGTCCTGTGGAAGCCTCCGTTCGGCGATGTCGAGTTTTGACATTATTTTGATCCTCGACGTTAGCGCCGCCTTGATCTTGGTCGGCAGGTTCATCACGGTATACATGACGCCGTCGACCCGGTACCGGACCCTTAGTGAGTTCTCATAAGGTTCCACATGAATATCGCTGGCCCCCGACTTGATCGCGTTCACGAATATGCCGTTCACGAGCTTTACGATCGGCGCCTCGACTTCCTTTACGACTTCGGAGTCGTCCTTTTCTTCAAGGACGTCGACGTTGTCGAGGGCGCTGCCCACGATCTTGTCGAACTCGTCGACATTTACGCTGGGCCCCTCGTCATAGGAAGTACTCTCGAAGCCTCCGTCCGACATGTCATCATCACCCAGGGTGTAGTCTTTTGCCTGAATACTCATTGTGGGGGCCGACGACTGGCTTGGTGTGGCCAACATGTTCTCGCCCTTGCCCAGATAGCAGCCTGTGATCGAACTGATGATCGCGGTCTCACTGGAGACCACAACCTCAACATTATAGCCGGTCATGAATTTCACATCATCGATCGCAAAGACATTGGAGGGATCAGCCATAGCAATCGTGAGCGTCGCGCCGACTCTCGCGACCGGCATGATAAGATATTTTTTTGCCATATCGGCCGGTATGAGTTTCAAGACGGATGGATCAATCTTATATTCCGAAAGGTTGATGGCGGGGACTCCGTATTGCTTGCTGAGGAAAGCGACCAGTTTATCTTCGGTGATGAACCCCATCTTAACAAGATTCGTGCCGAGTCTCCCCCCTTCTTTCTTCTGGATGCTCAACGCTTGCTTCAGCTGGTCTTCGGAGATAATACTCGAGGCTATCAGTAACTGTCCCAGTTTTACCGCCATATGACTAAAATATATGAAATTCCAATTATTGTCAATAAATCCAAAACCGGGAAAAGTCGTTGATATTTCTGTAGATATTCAGTCCCCGATTATTCTATATTAGAAAAAGAATGCCATGATTGATGAGGGACCCCGGAAGATATCCGAAATAGGAAAATCTTTTAAAAATCAGAAAGTTGCCGGCAATAATGTTCAATA
>JAJYLU010000171.1 GCA_021787505.1 Nitrospirota bacterium
CGGTCCCTGCGCCTAAACCCTCGGACATTGCGGGCACCCTGACTATGCCGTCGGCGCGAACGAGCGACATAAGAACGCCGGCGCCCCTGCTGACCGGCGTGGCAATGAGGTTGTCGCCGACTTTCCCGAGTTTTACCCTCAGGAATTCTTCCTGCCCGAGCGAAGAGGCGACCTGACGCGAGAGTCTCGCCGGAATACGCCCGGGCTCGGGAGGTTCGAGTCCCTGCCATTTGTAGATCAGCCCCTTTGCGAAGAGGCCGAAGGTAATATACGTCGAGACGGGATACCCCGGGATGCCGAGCACAGGCCGGCCTTTGATCCAGCCGAGGATGACCGGCTTGCCCGGCTTGATATTGATCCCGTGCAGGATCACTTCGCCGAGTTCCGCTACCGCCTTTGCCGTAAAGTCCTCGGAGCCGGCGGAAGATCCGGCGTTGATCACCACGAGGTCCGCCCTTGCGCAGCCATCGAGCAACGCATCCTTAATCTTTCCGGGGTCGTCGGATATGGGGCCGAACCTTAGGGGATCTCCGCCCCACTCGGTCACAAGGGCCGACAATATCCGCGAGTTGTACTCTATGATGTCGCCTTTTTTCAGCTCGGTCCCCGGTTCGACGATCTCGGAACCCGTAGGGATGATCGCCACCTTCGGCCTCCTCCGGACCAGGACGTCCACATGGCCCCCTGAGATGAGCGCCCCGATATCGACCGGCCGTATACGGTGGTTCTCGGGCAATATCAATTCGGTGCACACGATGTCCTCTCCGATGGCCCTTACATGTTGCCACGGCGCCGCCGGCTTGATGATCTCAATATAGCCGGGATCCCCGCCGGCCGCGACAACATTCACGTCTTCGATCATAACAACCGCGTTAAAGCCGTCGGGCATAGGGTCGCCGGTGTCTACGTAGACTGCGCGTTCGCCGATGCTCAGCTTTTTTGGGGAATACTCTGCGGCGCCGAAGGTGTCGGCGAATTTCACGGCGTAGCCGTCCATGGCAGAAGAATGGTAAAACGGGGCCGAAAGTCTCGCAAAGACCGCCCCCGCCGTTACCCTCCCGAGCGAGTCCTTTATGGGTATCACTTCTCCGGCAAGCGGCTTTATTCCCGAGGCGAGTATCCTCTGAGACCACTTTTTCAGCGCCTCATCGAGCGGCGTATTTTCGATGTATATCCCTTTTCTCATGTGTGTCTCACGTATTCTGATTCTGAAAAACAGCGGCTTTCCGTTTATTATCTGAGATTGTCCCGATTAAATCAATAATGCAGGTACCCGGCATAAACGAAGGCGATGATCTTGCGAGGGAAGAGGGAGCGGAGGGTACCCGGTTCAGGACGCCTTTTCGAGGTCTCTCCCGGTGCTGATCTCTATGCGGTTGCGCCCGTTCTGTTTTGCACGGTAAAGCGCGTAATCGGCACACCGGACCAGCCTGTCCTCGTTCGCCAGCCCTGGATCGGGAAGCCCTGTAACCCCTATACTGACGGTAATGGGTCCCTCGATTTCCGGAAAGATATGCTGCGCGATCGCGGCCCTCATGCGCTCGGCGCCGACCTTCGCGTTCTCCTTCTCCGTATTCGGCAGGACAACCATGAACTCCTCCCCTCCGAAACGCGAGGCGGTGTCTATATCCCGGATACTGGCCGTTATGATACTCCCGACTTCCCTCAGTACCGTGTCTCCGGTCTGATGTCCGTAATTGTCATTCACCTTCTTGAAGTGGTCGATATCGAGCATAATGAGCGACACAGCGCTTGCATAACGCTTGGAACGTTCAAACTCCTTTGAAAGCACGTCATGAAACCTCCGACGGTTGTAAAGGCCGGTCAGCGCATCCGTGATCGCCATGTATTCGACTTTGCCGAGCAGTTCCTCGAGTTGCTTGTTCTTGGTCCGCAGTTCGTCCTGGAGGGCCTTCGTCCGGAGCGAAGCGTAGATGCGTGCGTTCAGCTCAAGCTCGTTATAAGGCTTAGGGAGATAATCGTCAGCACCTATCTGGAGCCCAGAGATCTTGTCGGAAAGCTCCTTTTTGACTGTGAGCATTATGACCGGGATGCCCCTGGCGTTTTCGTCGAGCTTCAGCCAACGGCATACTTCATACCCATCGAGCCCGGGAAGGATGACGTCGAGGAGTATGATGTCAGGCTTCATCATCTTCACTGTCTTGATTGCGTTGATGCCGTCCTGGGACCACAGGACATCATAGCCGGTAGTCTGCAGGATCTTTTTCGTTACGTTTGCCTGGACGGGGTCGTCTTCGACAAGCAACACCTTAGCCTTGGCCACTTTATTCCTCCCGATACGCTAAAAAAGCATTATCCAAACACCAATGTCCCTTCGCCCTCCCGGGACGAATCAGCACCTTCAGAGATTGCTCGCGATGATCGTTCCGGCCTCCTCCGACACCAGGTGACAATATACGAGGAGTTTCTTTTTTCCAAGCTTCGACTCGGTCTTCGCCTTCGCGAGATTGCATATCTTCCGGAGCACATCGAACCGCTTACCGTAGTATAGCCACGGAAACAGATCGCGCGCGTCCGCCTCGATGAACGGCGAAAGTTCTCCATCGGCGACCCCCGCCCTCTTCAGAAGGGCGAGGACTTCATGGATCGGCGGCGGCCCTGAAGTCCAGAGGGCCATGCGGACCATCGTCTCCCAGCAAACAGAAATATGCAGCCTGGAGACGTCTTTCAGATCGACCGAGAGAACCGACCCGACCATATCTTCACCGGCGCTCCGGTAACATGCTTCATCCAGAGAGAAGAGATGCCTGTGGGACCTTTTCGCGGCATCGCCCTGATAAAGCACGATTTCTCCTGGCACGCCGGACCGGGTTTCAGTGCCTGACGTTTCCAATGGGATAAAATAACAAAAATGTGACTATTTTATCAAAACAATTCTGCGGTCAACCGGGAGGGCATGTCAAGAGGGGGTTGAGGTCCTTAAATTACTCGTTTGGCGCAGGAGGGGGGATTCGCGACCCGCACATAGGGCCAAGGGCTGAGACGCTATTTCCTGTGGCCTGATAAAAGCCTGTTGAACACACCCCTTAGAAGCTTACAAATCCCTTTGCGCCTCGGCTCGTACAGCGAGGGATAAATGATCACCCGCCCGTCTCTGTCCGCTTCAACAGTCTTGTACACTATGCTAAAATTATATCAAAAAAAATCGGCCGGGGTGGATTAAGTTTTTTTCATGAGCCGGAGCAGGCGCGGCAAACGTTTATGACGATACTTAGCCGCCCGATCTTCGGAGACACATTCGCACAGACTATTCATCCCGGCATCACTTACGGCCTTTATGGTCAGTCAAACCACCAGTTTATCGCATCTTCGAGCTTCTTCCTGCCGCTTTCGATCTCAGCCCTCGCGACGCCCCTTTCTGCAGGACATGCTGCAATGAGTGCCCCGAGCCTCTCCTCAATATCGTCCATGAGTTCAAACAGGTCGAAATATTCTGCCTTGCGCGCCTCTTCCTGGACCGTCGTAGCCTCAAGCTTGCAGATCAGCACGAAAGCCTTTTTCTTCAGATCGCTCAACTCCCTATACACCGTGTCGCAATACCGGTCGACATCTCTTTTCCCTTCATAGGCCGCCATGGGCTGCCTCCTTTCCCGGCATCCTGTCTCACTACTCCATCTCTATACCTAGATTATTACTGGTTGCACGAAATAGCAATCACGAAACTTTATTTCCCGGCCTGCTTTTCACTGATAGTCAGCGGAAACGACTTGATTTTCATTATTATTGAGTGCAAATTCTTCCTATTTACTGCAATCTTTACGTCATGCCTGCGCCCTTGCCCAAAGGCGCGAATGGATTGCGGGCCACCTCATCAAATCCAGCCACTTCATCACGCAGCCTCAGAAGCTTGCGATTTGGCGAGTGATGGGGAAGAAAAGAGATTCAGGAAACCTTTCCCCTCGGCAACGGAAAGGGGGATCCTATCTCACCTTCAGAAACGCGATCGATTCTATATGGAAAGTGTTCGGGAAGAAGTCTATCAGCCGCACCGACCGGATCTCGTACTTGTCCCTGAGCTTCTTGAGGTCCCTTGCAAGGGTCGCGGGATTGCAGGAGATATACACGATCTCATCCGGAGGGTTTTCGAGTACCTTCTTTGCCACCTCAGAGGTAAGCCCGGGCCTCGGCGGGTCTAGGATTATGACGCCGAATTTCTTGCCGATGCGGTATTTTTCAGCCGATGCCCTCACTATCTTGCAGTTCTTCAGCCCGTTCAGTTCGAGGTTCCTTTTTCCGTCTTCAACCGCATAAGGGTTCTCCTCGACCGCAACGACCTCTTTCGCCAGCGCCGCCGCGGGCAGCGAGAAATTGCCGGCGCCCGCATACAGGTCAAGGACGCTCTTTCCTTCGAGCGGCATCAACTGCTCGACGAGAAGCCGGGCGACTTCCCTGTTTAGCTCCCAGTGCGCCTGAAAGAAGGTCCACGGCGAAACAGTATATCTCAGCCCGTTCAGGTCGAATCCGGTGAACGCGCCGCCATAGGCGATCGAGTCGTGATAGGCGATGCCGGAAAGCCCTGTCTCGACGAACGTCTCTAATATGGATGTATCGTAGTCCTTACCCTTCAGGAGGGCGACCGGCGTGTCCCCCAGGGCGATATGGATATCGCTCAGGTTGCGGACCTGGCATTTCTCCTTGATCTGCCTGTAGATAGCGTTGATACCCTCATGCATGAGCGGGCATTCCTCAAAGGTGATCACTTCGCGCGACGACTCCCTGAAAAAACCGATTTCGCCGCTGCGCGATACCTTGAACTGGGCCCTCCTCCGGTAGTGCCATTGGTCGCCGGAAAGAGGCGGTTCGAAAGGGGCCTCTATGCCTCCCAGTCTTCTTAGCGTGTCGCGGAGCACCTCGTCCTTCATCGACAGCTGCCTCTCGTATTGTATGAACTGAAGCTGGCAGCCGCCGCATCTGCCGAAGACCGGGCATGGAGGTTCGACCCTGTCCCCGGACGGTTCGATCACGGTCACTACGGAGCCGACGGAGTAGTCTTTCTTCTTCTCCTCTATCTCGACGTCGACCACTTCTCCCGGGATCGCCCCCTTGATCAATATCACTTTTTCGTCCCGCGCAACCGAATAACCGCCGTATGCAGGCGTCAGGGATTCGAGTATCATTCCCATCGTCCTATTCCTTTTCGGTCAGTTTCTTGATCGTCGACTTCAGTTCACTCAGGTCAGCGGACTTCACAATGTACGCCTCGGAGGCCCAGACCGCAAAGTCGTCCCGGTAGTCATAGGCCGTGGACATGATCACCGGCAGCCTCGGCCTTTTCTCCTTCATCTGCCGGAGCAGTTTGATCCCGTCGATATCCGGC
>JAJYLU010000172.1 GCA_021787505.1 Nitrospirota bacterium
CCTCTTCCATCTTTCGCCCCTGAGGCTCTTGGCCGACTGCTCTCCGAGCACCCACCTGAAGGCGTCGACGATGTTCGACTTGCCGCAGCCGTTGGGTCCTACGATGCCGGTGATGCCGGGATGTAGGGCAAAAGTGGTCTTGTCGGCGAACGACTTGAATCCTATGAGTTCGAGTTTTTCGATGCGCATTATTTACAAGGGGATGAGCTACCCGTTTCTTAAGTGAATTAGTATACCCTAACGCCAAAAATACTGACAAGCGATTTCAAGGGCTAAAAATAAACTCTCCCTTGACAAAGGATTATCTTCTTTTTCAAGGGGACGGATCTGAAAAAGGGTCTGACGGGGATTCCGGCCAAATGCCTGCCAGGGCGCCCGTGTTGCGCCCTCAACCCGCGGGTTCTCATATTATTCCGCTGATCACCATTTCTTGAGCCTTAAGTTCGATCCCCTGATTTCCGATATAGATTCAAGCAAAGGCACCCCGGACTGGACAATAATCCCTCAAAATTGCTATGTTTAAGTAGTGGAACGATCTGCCGAAGTTGCCTTCCCTGTCGGGGATAGATCAAAGAGGGAGCCGGTGAAAGTTGTCATCCGATATGCCGATGGCAGGCTCATGAAGGGCTATACAGACGGCTTCCTTCCCGAAAAGGATATGTTTCATGTTCGGCCGGTTGACTCTGCGCTTGAGGAAAGAGGGGTCGAGGTTTCCGTGAAGGAACTCAAGGCCGTGTTCCTGGTGAAGGATTTCCTGGGAAGCCCGGCGTACCGCGAGAAAAAACATTTTAGCGAACCCCAGCAACCTCCCGGACGGAAAGTGGAGGTGACATTCATGGATGATAATGAAGTATTGGTCGGGTCAACCATGGATTACGATCCTCGGCACCCGGGGTTTTTCGTCACCCCCGCAGACCCGCAGTCCAACAATTTGAGGGTATTTGTTGTGGCCGCATCCATGAGCAAATTCCGGTTTCTTTAGACGCATTTTCAAAATCCTGTCCCGCGCCGTATCTTAGGCGCGCTGGAAAGATCCAAATCGGAATTCCCCGATAAATCATTCACTTTAGTTCTTCTGGTAATTGAAATTACCTAATTGACATCGGTGCGCCGACAGGAGTAAGGTTAAATTAAGTATAGGGCCGGACCCCCGACCAGTCGTGGGTCCGGGAACAAGGAATGATAGACAGGGTGGAAAGAGGCAAATGCCCACCCGAAGGGCAGGACCGGACGCGCAACACCTCCTTGGGAGGGGAGGTCAAAGGCCGAACCGGAAACTGCATGACTAATGGCCCGGACTGCGGTGATACCTCCGCAGTTCGGCTTTTTTTTCCGGGATAAACCCCTAACGCAGAAGGGAGAACGATACAATGATAACAGTCAGGAAGATCCTTGGGACAAAGGGCGGCAGTGTATGGTCAGTCGGGCCGCAGACGACCGCATACGAGGCGCTGCAATTGATGGCCGAAAGGGACGTGGGTGCGCTGCTCGTGATGGACTGCGACAATGTCGTCGGCATCTTTTCGGAACGGGATTACGCCAGGAAAGTTATCCTGAAAGGAAAGTCATCCAAAAGTACATTTGTGGCGGAGTTGATGAGCGCGCCGGTCTTCTACATCGAGCCGGACAAGACGATCGAGGATTGCATGGCGCTCATGACGGCTAAGCGCATGCGGCATCTGCCGGTCATCGAGAAGGGCGCGTTGATAGGGCTTGTGAGCATCGGTGACGTGGTGAACGCCCTGATCACCGCGCAGAAGGTCACGATCAGGGACCTTGAGAATTATATTACTGGCAACGAGTATGCGGCTGAAGCCGGGCAGCTGGCAGCGTCCGGCGAGAAGTAGAACAAATAATCCCGGAAAATGCAGCGGGAACCGCTGACCTTCGCTCGGGAGGCGCGCTCTTCCAACTGCCCGATTTGGGATACTATCAGGATAACAGGAAGTAAAACGAAAGAGGGCCCTTTGCAGGGCCCTTCTTATTTACTCACCCGGTGAGAGATCATCTCTAACGGGGTCTGCATTTCTTTTCGGTCCTACCCGGGACCTGCGGGGCCGCTCAGGTCGGGACCCCGAGCTTCGGAAAGACAAACAGCTGGAGAACCAGCCAGACTGCGACTACTCCGAAAACCGCAAGGAGGTCGCTCACGCCTTCGACTCCTTTTTAGCGGCTTTCTTATCTGGCTTCTTTTTCTCGGCCTTTTCTTCTTTTGCCGCCTTGCCCTTCGCCTGCTTCACAGTCTCATAGTCTATGAATTCAAGAATCGCCATCGGTGCCGAGTCCTTCAGGCGCTGCCTCGTCTGGACGAGTCTGAGGTAGCCTCCGTTTCTGCCCTGAAAGCGCGGCGCGATGTCGTTGAAAAGTTTCGAGGCAGCGGTCCTGTCGGTGACATACGACAGCACCTGGCGTTTCGAATGAAGGTCGCCCTTGATCCCGAAGGTGATCATTCTCTCGGCGATTCGCTTGGCCTCCTTAGCCTTCGGAACGGTCGTCTCGATCCTCTGCTGGTCGAACAGGGCGGTCACGATGCCCCTCAAAAGGGCCTTCCTCTGGTTGGCGGGCCTGCCGAATAATCTTCCATCAACTTTATGACGCATTCTGTTTAATACCTCCGGTCTGCACTGCTTCTTTGCTCAGATTGTCGACATCGATCTTCATGCCGAGATGGAGGCCCATCCTGCCGAGTATCTCTTTGATCTCGTTCAGCGATTTCCTGCCGAAGTTCTTCGTCTTAAGCATCTCCGGCTCTGTCTTCTGGACCAGTTCGATGATCGTCTTGATATTGGCGTTCTTCAGGCAGTTATACGACCTGACAGAAAGCTCGAGTTCGTCCACGTTCTTGAAGAGGTTGTCGTTCAGCGAGGCGGGGATCGCCTTCCCTTCCAGGTGCATGACCCCGGCATCTTCCGAAACAGGCGCCTCTTCGTCTTCATCCTCGAACACGAAAAGGTCCATATGTTCGATGATGATCGATGCTGCCTGCGACACCGCCTTCTCGGGCGTGACGCTCCCGTCGCTCCAAATCTCCATAATCAGCCTGTCGTAGTCAGTCTCCCTGCCGACCCTTGTCTTTTCGACCCAGAAATTGACCTTTTTGAGCGGCGCAAACACCGCGTCGACGGCGATCATCCCCACGGGAAGGTCTTCCTTGTTCAGGTCGGATGAGACATACCCCTTGCCCTTCCTGATATAGACTTCCGCCTCGAACGTAGCCCCCTTGTCAAGCGTCGCAATAGGCAGCTCCGGGTTCAATACCTCAATCGAGGAGTCGACCTGCAGATCGGCACCGGTCACCTGTCCCGGACCCTTCACATGAAAGGAGCCTATCTTGCTGCCTTCCCCGTAAAACTTCAGTCTCAACTTCTTGAGATTCAGGATTATGTTGATGACGTCTTCCTTTACGCCATTGATAGTCGAAAACTCATGAAGCGCACCGGACAATTTCACGGCTGTGATCCCGGCGCCCTCAAGGGAAGAGAGCAGCACCCTCCTGAGTGAATTCCCCATCGTGGTCCCGAACCCTCGCTCCAGCGGCTCCACAATGAGCTTACCATAGGTACTGCTCAGCGTTTCTTCATCAAACCTGATCTTGTCAGGTAGTTGAAAGCCTTTTTTCTTCAGATTCATAAGGCCTCCCATCTGCCTCAAATTTATATTTTTTCTTGTTCACGAAGTTATCAGGGAAATCCCCGACTCCGGCCCTGCCTTACAGCCCTACTTCGAATAAAGTTCGACGATGAGCTGCTCCTGCGCCGTAAGCTGGATGTCTTCCCTCGTCGGCACCTGAAGGACCTTACCCTTAAAGTTCTGAAAATCCATCTCCACCCAGGAAGGGAGGCCCCTCTGCTCTGCCCTGGCGATACTGTCCTTTATCATGTCCAGCTCGCGGCTCGGCTGCCTCACCTCGACCATGTCTCCGGCCCGGACATGATAGGACGGGATGCTGACATCCCTGCCGTTTACAAAAAAATGGCCGTGTCGCACCAGCTGCCTTGCGCTGTTCCTGTTCGGTGCGAAACCCATCCGGTAGACCACATTGTCCATGCGGGTCTCAAGGAGCTGCAGGAGCACCTCGCCGGTGACCCCTTTCTTACTTTCCGCTTTTTCGAAATACTTGCGGAATTGTTTTTCGAGCACGCCGTATGAATTTCTCACCTTCTGTTTTTCTCTCAGCTGTACGCCGTAGTCGGACAGCTTGCCGCGGCGCTGGCCGTGCTGGCCCGGAGGGTACTGCCTCCTCTCGACGGCACACTTTTCGGTAAAGCACCTGTCGCCCTTGAGAAACAGCTTTTCCGTCTCCCTGCGGCACAATCTGCACTGAGGACCAGTATATCTTGCCAATTTACACCCTCCTTCTCTTGGGCGGCCTGCAGCCGTTATGGGGCACCGGCGTCACGTCCTTGATCAGATTGATATCAAGGCCGGCCGCCTGAAGGGCGCGTATCGCGGATTCCCTTCCCGCTCCGGGTCCCTTCACATAGACATCGACCTGCCTCATACCGTAATCGATCGCCTTCTTCGCCGCGGCCTCCGCAGCGATCTGGGCGGCATAAGGGGTGCCTTTCCGCGAACCTTTGAACCCGAGGTTCCCCGCGGACGACCAGGTAACTACGCCGCCCGCCGGATCCGTGATCGTTACGATTGTATTGTTAAAGGTGGCCTGAATATAGGCGGCACCGCTCGTCACATGTTTCTTTTCCCTCTTGACACCCTTTTTCCTCTGGGCCATTCCTTACGCCTCCTTCTTCTTACCGACGACCGCTTTTCTCGGGCCCTTTCGGGTGCGGGCGTTCGTCTTTGTCCGCTGTCCCCGCACCGGCAAGGAGGCCCGGTGTCTGAGTCCTCTATAGCTGCCTATATCCTGAAGCCTCTTAATGCTCATCCCTATGTCGCGCCTAAGATCCCCCTCGACCCGGTAGTCACGCTCTATAATCGCCCTGAGCTTAACCGCATCATCGTCCTTCAGGTCCTTCACCCTTGTATCGGGGTTTACCTGCGCTTCGTCGAGTATTTTCTTCGAGACCGACCTCCCGATCCCGAATATGCGCGTAAGTCCTATTTCGATGCGTTCACTCTTAGGTAAATCAACTCCAGCGATTCTCGCCAACTTAAACCTCCTTGGGTAAATAGTGAAAAGTGAATAGTAAACAGCGAATAGTGATTGATAATTGCCTTCTGCAGCCGAGTCCTTTACTCTTCACTATTGACTGTTCACCTTCCACTGCCTTCTATCCCTGCCGCTGCTTATGTTTGGGGTTATCGCAAATAACCCTTATCACGCCTTTTCTCTTTATGATCCTGCATTTTGAACAGATCGGTTTCACGGA
>JAJYLU010000173.1 GCA_021787505.1 Nitrospirota bacterium
CATCCCTCCTTTTGTTTGAAATTTTTCCGTACAACACTGATAATGTAAAGAGATGGAGTATGTTACATGAAAGAAAATAGCAGATTGAGGCGTCTGTTCTTCAGTGCTTCGGCTGTTCTGGTCGGACTGCTCCTCTTTGCGGCGACCACGGAGAAGGGATGCTCGTTTCCTCAGGCGGCAATGATTCCAAAGGAACAGTTGAAGACCATGCTGAATGACCCGGCTGTCGCCATTATCGATCTTCGTCTAAACCGGGACTGGAACGCGGCTGATCGAAAGATTCCGGGTGCGGTCCATGAGGACCCGGATCATATCGCGGATTGGGCGGGGAAATATCCGAAGGACAAGATAATCGTCCTTTACTGTGCCTGACCGGACGAGATGACGAGTGCCGGTGCGGCACTGGAGCTGATGAAGATGGGATACGAAAAAGTCTACGTGCTCAAGGGCGGCTGGAATGAATGGCTCAAGGCAGGCTTCCCCGTGGAGAAAAAGTAGTCACAAGGAGTCCCTCGCCGTTTCGTGCGTTCGGAACACGGTCCATCTACCGTCTCTATATACCTGGTTCGGGCGAAATAGGGCTTTGTATGACATCTTCGGCGTCTCTTCGATGTAAAATCCGAGGTAGTAATACCTCTTCTTCATCGACTGCGCGAGCGCTATCTCCTGCAAAATGCTGAAGACGCCGGGACTTCTCCGGAAATAACTGGTGTCGTAGTAAAAATAAACCGATGAGAGCGCGTCAGCGGCCGCATCAACAATGCCGGCGCCTATCAGTTTGTCTCCCAGATAATAATCCATCTCGATACTTCCCGGGTACCCGTAATACAGACTCAAAAGGGCCGCCGCATCCTCTTCCCGGTCCTCACCTTTTCCCGGAGCATGCTTCGATGCGATATATTTAGTGTAGACCTCCGCCTTTTCGGGAGTGACGCAGGGGGCGCTTATTTCCGTTCTCACATCCAGGTTCTTTTTCAGCGTTCGTTTCTGACTCCTGCTGATACTGAATTTTTCCGTTTCGGTCCGCAAAGGCTTGCAGGACGAGCATCCCAGGCAAACATTCCGGTAAAGGACGCCTCCCAGCCTCCGGTAGCCCCCGGCAAGGAACAAATGAAATTCCCGCTCAATGCCTTGGAAAGGAAAAAAGAACTCAAGTGACGCCATCCGCCCGTCAAATATATAAGGGCAGCACAGGTCCTCCCGAAAGGAAAGACCAAGTCCGCGGAAATCTAGTTTCTTCATAGAAAAGGAACGTTCGGATTTTCTCGTTATTCTATTGTATCCGATACGGCTTCTTATTTCAGGTTTATCCTGTAAGTCTTTGCCCGGTCGGAGTCTTAGGTGTGCTGTCTTCCGGCCATAACGCGACGGCACGAAACACATTTCCGCCGCTTTTAGGGTAATATAGAGGTGGAGGAGGAAACATGGATGGACCCGAAATAGTCGCCACTGTTGTCTCCTATGCAAAGGCCTATCCTCTTGCTGCGCTCGCTGCTGCCGGAATAATTCTTTTCTTTTTCTACCGCCGGCCGGCCTTATCTTTCTTTGTCCTTTTCATCATCGTGCTTCTCGCCGGGGCGTATTATGTGATCATCAGCATGTCTTCCTCGGCGGTTTCCGAGAAGGGGCGTCTGCTGAAGAAGAGCACTCCGCTGCAGGAGATAATCAGGATCGATCCCGCCCGCATGCTGCGCTGAAGAAATCTGCTGCCTCGCCTCCACCCCGGCCATCGAAACGTGCCGCCTCTCCAAGACGTCGTGACCGCCCTATCCCTTGAAATATGGTCCCATGTCGCATATGATATCCACATGGACCTGCGTAACGACCGGGCCTTCATTTCAGGATCTGCCGGGAATACCATGAGTAGTTTTCCGTTTGGCGGAACCGGGGGAAGAACTGCGCGGCATTTTTATGAAAAGATCTGAACCGGTAAAGATAATCGGCGCAGGGCCGGCCGGCCTCGCGGCAGCGATCAACCTCGCAAAGAACGGCTGCAGGGTGATCGTGTACGAAAAGAACCCGGATGTCGGGATGCGCTTTCATAATGACTTCCAGGGTTTGGAAAACTGGACGACCGAAGACGACGTACTCGACTTCCTGCTTTCCATGTCTATAGACATTGATTTCTATTGCAAGCCCGTTTACGGAGGGCTGTTATATGGCCCCTCGGAAAGTGCAACCATCCATTCCGACCAACCCCTTTTTTATCTGGTAAAAAGAGGCAGCGCCCCGGACACACTCGATAATTCCTTGAAACGACAGGCCCTGGATTCAGGCGTAAGCATCGAATTCAACACTGCGGTCCCTTCCGGGGAGGGCGACGTGATTGCGACGGGACCCAGAAAGCCCGATATGTTCGCGGTGGGGATCGTATTCGACACGGACATCGCCGATACGGCCGTCATCGTGCTCAATAATGAAATCGCGCCCAAAGGATATGCCTATCTCCTGACGGCCGACGGCAGGGGCACTCTTGCAACGGTATTGTATGCCCATTTCGACCGCTGCGATCAGTATCTGGACAAGGCGGTCGCAGCGTTTCGCGGCATTCTTGACTTCGACCTCCGAAACCCGGCAAGATTCAGCGGCTTCGGCAATTTTTTCCTCAGGAAATCCGCCCTTGAAAAAGGGCAACGGCTTGTGGGCGAGGCGGCGGGATTTCAGGATTTTCTCTTCGGTTTCGGCATCCGTTACGCCGTCACCTCAGGATATCTCGCAGCCAAAAGCATCATCGAGGACATCGATTACGATCACCTCTGGAAACTCAGGTTCAGCAATCAGCTGAAAATGTCAGCACGCAACCGAAGGCTCTATGAGATGTTCGGCAATTTCGCTTACAACAGCCTGGTGAAAAAAACGTTCGCAAGCGGCAATCCCCGCAGACTGTGGCAGCGCTTCTACAACACTTCCTTCCGCGGAATTCTGCGCGACAACCGCATGAAAGAAGAAGCGGCCTGCGACACAACCCTTCTCCCCGGCCACTAGGCGACCTGCGCAGTCTCCTGACTTCCGAACTTTTCCCTCCTCACCTCGTTACCCGACTTGTCCCGGTAGACGAGTTCATCGGTCTCCAGGTCATACTCCGGGACCTCGACATCGTGCCACCGGTCGAGAAAATACTGGTAAAAAGGGTTGTAGAGACAACCGGGGTTGCGGCCGTGTCTGAATACGTACTCCGGCAACTGCTGCACATCCACACCGGGATGATAATGCCGGAGAAAGACATAATCCCCGAGTATGGCCAATTTCAGAAACGGCACGTCGCGATACAGCTTCAGCCTTATATCTTTCTGCAAGGCCTTCAGCCCCTTCAGAAACTCTATGCTTCCGACTATCTGCCGTCTGAAATTTTCCGCATTTATGTCGGGAGATTGAATACTCCTTGCACGTGAAACCGCTCCGTCGCCCAAGGGGTCAAGTAGCATGATCTTGGCTTCACGGCATCTTTGCAATACCTGGTGAAGGTCTCCGCCAGAGTCCACGAAGGTGGTATGACCCGTAGAGCCGATCAGCATGATGTTTCGCCCGACCCCGTTTTTTTCCTTGAGCTTCTTCAGCCTTGTCCGGTCAATCCGTCGCCCGCTTCTGCCCATTGCATGCAGCCCGGCTTCCTCTGTCATCTTCAACAGCTTTCTGCTCTTCAATCCCTTCACGAGAGCGTTAAGGAGCAGTATCAGAAGGACCGCGCTTGCTATCTCGATCGATACGAGAAATATCTTTTCGTTTTCGATCAGCCCCCAGAACTTGAGAAATTTCTCCGCGATGAACCTGACGGTAAAGGGCAGCGACAACGCGACCGCCGCGCTCATCACCACCACCGCGATGTGATATAAAATGTGACTTATACTCTTCAGAAATTGCAAGGTCGATAACCTCCCTAGTTGAAATGTGGCCTGTCCGGGCAGGTCAATCAGGACAGAACGATAAGTGCGGTGACGAGGAAGAAGGCAATGTCTCCGCCCACCGAACTTTCTTCAGCGGGGATCCTTTCGCAAAGTGCCGAGATCAGCCGTATCTCCCGGTCACCCATTCCGTAGATCTTTTCCTTCGACTTTTCGACAAGCTTCCTGTCCATCTTTTCTTCCAGGACAGGAAGTATCTTGGGCATCTCCTTCTTGATAAGACTTTCATGAGACGGACCAACCTTCGGGGAGGCCACAGCGCCCAAGGCGTTCGACTGACAAACCACGAAAAGGGCGAACAGCACCGACAGCATGCACAATCCCGGTCGTTCCGTAAAACTACATATTTTAGTACTCATTATTGCCCCCTTTGTTCTTTGATGATCCAAGTCTCCCTATTGAACATCAGGTCCATAACGCTCGAGACATACGTCTCCAGATGCCTTCTTCTCATGGCAAGATTATAGTCGGGGAAGATTAAAACCGAGTTAAAAGTCGATTAAATAAACTTAATGGCGAAAGTCGACAGGGGTAGGAAGCTATGCACGCAGATCTTCGATTTCCCTCATTCGGTTCAAGAACTTCCTGAAATTGTCCTCCGGCTTCCCGCCGAGGAATATCCTGCTTCCGACGCAAACGTAATCAACGCCGATCCCATAAAACAGCTGCAGGTTGTCGAGCGAAACGCCGCCGTCGACAGCGATCGTCTTTCGGGGGAAGATCCTCCGGGCCTCCGCCACCTTTGCGAGAACCTCAGGCCTGAAGGGGCTCCCATATTTCCCGGGATCCACCGTGAGGAAAAGCAAAGTACCGACGCGCACGGCGACCCCGCGGCATTCTTGCAGCGTCGTCTCCGGCCTGACCGCCAGCCCCGCATCCAGCCCCCATCCTCTCAGCTCTTCCAGGATGCCGTCGTGATCCACCCTCGATTCAAAATGGTAGATCACCTTCCTGAGCCCCCGGTTCCGTATCTTGCGAACAATTGGCCCCGGGTCCTCGACCATCAGGTGGACTTCGAAACTGAGTTCGGTCTCCACGCCGCTGATCATTTCTGCCGGAAAACTCTTTGTGCCGACAAAAAAACCGTCCATGATATCGATCTGGACGTAATCGGTAAGCGGCTCGGCCTGTCTAAGTCTCAGAACGAAGTCGTCGTAGTTTTCGGAAAGGACCGAGGGGACTATTTTCACGGCATTCGCTTTCGCCCTGCCGACAGGAGTGAACCGGCATCAGGATCAGACAGAAACAGCAGTCTCCCCCGGCCGGGTGCCACGGCAGAAGCCGGAAGTGCGGCGTTCCTTTCTTCTGCCACCTCGCGAAGCACCTCCGCCTTCTCTCTTCCTGTGACAAGAAACAGCACGTTCCTTGCTCTGTTGATTACCGGGAAAGTCAGTGTGATCCGGTCATGCCTCGCATTCCCAAAAACC
>JAJYLU010000174.1 GCA_021787505.1 Nitrospirota bacterium
TGCCCCTGCTTCCAGATGCTTGGCCGCCGATGCACGGTCGGTGAATAGTCCGGTCGATTCGATGACAATATCGACCCCCAGGTCCTTCCAGGGCAACTTCTCCGGCGCCGTGATGGCCGATATCTTGATTTCCTTCCCGTCAACGGATATTCCCGCGCCGGTGTCCTTGACGTCGGAGCCGAATACGCCGTGCACGGAATCGTATTTGAGTAAATGGGCGAGCGTCTTGGAATTCGTAAGGTCGTTGATCGCGACGATCTCGAACTCTTTTACCCCTTTGCTCGTTCTCAGAAAATTTCTTCCTATCCTGCCGAAACCGTTGATTGCTACGCGAAATGCCATGGGTGCCTCCTTAAATTAAAGTGTAATAGTATTGTAGAAAATGTTTAACACCATGCCGGTCATAAGCTTCGGATAAAAATACGTCGACTTCGGCGGCATCCGGAGCGACGCGAGCGCCACCTTTTCGACATCTTCGACCCTTGTGGGATTGAGGAAGAAAGCTGCCGCGAAGGCCGAGTCCCTGACGGCCTGCAGGCACTTCTGCACATCCATCTCGTAGGAGACGCTCTCAATGTCCAGAAGCTGCTTGAATATGAGGTCATGAAGGATTGTGACATCGAGGTCTCTCAAGGCCGCCGGCACGCCATAAATGCCTTCGCCCCTGTAACTCAGCCGATACCAGGTTTCCCCCCCGGTGTAGAGGCCGTATACATCACGTTGTCCCGCGATCGCACGGGAGATAGCAAAGTTGTCACTCATCTCCTCGATCCGGAAATCAGTCGAAAGAAGATCGAGCGCATCAGACGGGATCTTCTTTACCAGACGGTGAGTCGGCAGGATTGTAAGCCCCTCGTCAGCCATGTTTGCGAGGAACATCATCACGTAGTCGTAGGGTCGCGGGCTGCCGGACGCGCCTTCTTTCATCCTCATCTCCCGCTGATACGCGAGGGCGGTCTCATAACGGTGGTGACCGTCAGCGATGAAAATTGCCTTGTCCTTAAGTTCCTCCTCTATCACGGCGATCGCCTTCGCGTCACTCACTTCCCATAACCTGTGAACAGCGCCGTCGGGGTCCCGCGCCTCAACTCGCGCCGGGGCATCGTGCGCTCCGGCAAATACCGCCGCGGTCTTCCCTTCGTCACTGCGGTAGAGTGAAAAAATCGGACTTATATTCGCGCCGCAAATTCTCATTAGGTTCAGCCTGTCTTTCTTAGGCTTGGAATGGGTATACTCATGAGGATAGATATTGCCCTTGCCGAGCTCCTCGAGCTTGACCAGACCGAGAAAACCCCTCAGTATTTTGTCTCTATTCTCAATTTTATATGATATTTCGTAAGAATAAAAGCAGGGGCGTTGGCTCTCGGTCAGAACACCGTCCCGAAGCCACTCGTCGAGGAAATCCTTTGCCCTTGTGTACCTGTTGTGTGAATTGTCGTCACCCGGAAGTTCCTTGCCGAAGTCTATCCGAACAATGTTGTAGGGGCTCCTTTGATAAAGGTCCTCCCTGAATTCAGGAGTAATAATATCGTACGGGGGCGCAAGCAGATCCGCGCCCGAATCCTGTGATACGAGCGGCGCATCATAAAGGACGCCGTTAAAAGGGATTACTTCAGCCAAGCGTTCAGCTCCTCGGGGAAAAAGATTGGGTATTGTAGCATGCGGTTTCCCGCTAATTCCAGTGGGGGGCAGAACCCATCCACTGTCAGCTTGCATAAGAATAGCGCACGTGGACAATACTCATTCCTTGCTGAAAAATCCTCTGATAGTGCAAAATATCATCTAACTTTTAGAATGGGGGAGGAATGCCTTTACGGATAGGTGTCATCGGCGTCGGCTACCTGGGACGTCACCATGCGAGGATATATTCTGAACTTGAGGGAGTTGAGCTCACGGCAGTCGCGGATGCCGACGCGGTTCAGGGCGAAGAAATCGCGGGCAGGTACGGATGCAGGTTCTTTATGCGATATGCCGACCTGTTTCCGCTCTGCGACGCAGTGAGCATCGTGACGCCGACAACGACCCATCACGAGGTGGCGATGGAGTGTCTCGCGGCCGGGAAGGACATATTGCTCGAAAAACCTATTACAGAGAACATCGATGAGGCCGATGCCCTGATCGAGGAGGCGGAAAGAAGGAGTCGAATTCTGCAGGTAGGCCACCTGGAACGATATAACCCCGGCATACTGGCCGCAGCAGACATGATGACGCAGCCGCGGTTCGTGGAGTCGGAACGCATCTCCCCTTTTTTGGGGAGAGGCATTGATGTGGATGTGACTCTCGATCTGATGATCCATGATATTGATATCGTTCTGAGCATCGTGCAGGCGAAGCCTGTGGACATACGTGCGATAGGAGAGCGCGTACTTACCGAAAAGGTCGACGTCGCTAAGGCATGGCTCGAATTCGAGAACGGGTGCAAGGCCCTTATCACCGCAAGCAGGCTTTCGCCCGAGAAACAGAGGAGGTTAAGGGTGTTTCAGAGGGACTCCCTTGTGTCGGTCGATTACCAGAGCCACGAGGTCCGGCGCTATTATAAAAACGGTTCTGATATCGCCTGCGAGACCCTGAATCCTGAAAACAAAGAGCCGCTCAAAGAAGAGCTGAAGGACTTTATTCGTTGCGTTGAGACAAGAAGCAGGCCCAGGGTATCGGGGGTTGAAGCGCGCGATGCGTTGCGAGTTGCATTGCGGATAAACGAGATTGTAGATGCCCGCTGAAAAAGCGGACTTCCCTAAATTCAGAGTGGAGATAATTCGTCATGACCGTTCCGATGGTAGACCTTAAGAAACAGTTTAACGACATAAAAGAAGAAGTCTTCGAGACGATCACCGGGATCCTCGAAAGTTCCCAGTACATCCTTGGCCCCAGGGTCCGGGAGCTCGAGAAGAAGATCGCCGGGTATCACGGCGTCTCAGAGGCGATCGGCGTCGCTTCAGGGACCGATGCACTGCACCTATCTGTGGAGGCGCTCGGCATCGGCGACGGGGACGAGGTGATCACCACTCCCTTTACCTTCTTCGCAACCGCCGAGGCCATCCTCTATACGGGCGCTACGCCGGTCTTCATCGATGTTGAGCCCGAGACGATGAACATCGATCCTGCCGGAATCGAGCAGGCGATTACCGAGAAAACCAAAGCAGTATTGCCGGTCCATATTTTCGGACATCCCGCTGATATGGAGAGGATCATGGACATTGCCCGAAGAAACAATTTAAAAGTGATCGAGGATTGCGCACAGTCATTCGGCGCCTCAATCCGGGGGAAGAGGACCGGCAGCTTCGGCGATGCCGGGTGCTTCAGTTTTTACCCCTCTAAGAACCTGGGGGCTTTCGGGGACGGCGGGATGGTACTCTTGAACAATCCTGACGTTGCCGCTGATATACGGATGCTGCGAAACCACGGGTCAAAAGGGGCGTACAGGCATGAATCAGTGGGCTTCAACAGCCGTCTCGACGAGATCCAGGCAGGCGTTCTGCTGGTAAAGATGGGGCGCATCGAATCCTATAACGAAAAAAGAAGGCGGAATGCCTCCCTTTACAACGAGCTGCTTTCAGGGGGCGTCCAATGCCCGGTCGAACTGGACGGACATATTCATGTGTACCATCAGTATACGATCAGAAGCGACGAAAGGGACGAGATACAGAAACGATTAGGCGATAATGATATTTCTTCCGTTGTCTATTACCCCATACCGCTCCACCTCCAGGAGGCGGTCAGCTTTCTGGGGTATAAGAAAGGCGATTTCCCGGTTGCGGAGGAAAGTTCGGAGAAGGTGCTTTCTCTGCCGATGTATCCCGAGCTTGAAGACGCAGCGATCAGACGCATTGCCGACATCATAAATGATGTTTTGTAGCCTTACCACTCAGAGAAACTGATGCCTCAGACTGTCATGATCGTGAGCGGCGAGACCTCAGGCGAGCTGTACGGGGCGCTGCTTGCGGCTTCATTGAAAAAAAATCGGCCGGGTATCAGGGTCATCGGCATCGGTGGGGAGCGGATGCGGGAAGCAGGAGTCGAACTCATTTCCGGCATCGCAAGCGCCTTTGGACTCACCGAGGCCCTGTCATCCCTGAAAGCGGTTAAGGAGACCTTTGCGAGGGCTGCCGATGCCCTCAGGAAAGAGCGTCCCGGCGTGCTCGTCCTTATCGATTATCCTGATTTCAACCTGAAGCTTGCCGCCCTCGCAAAAAAAAATAACATCAGGATACTCTATTACGTCAGTCCCCAGGTATGGGCCTGGAGAAGGAACAGAATAAAAAAGATCAGCCGCATGGTAGACCGGATGGCGGTCATTCTCCCGTTCGAAGAAGAGATTTACCGGGGGACCGGGCTTGACTGCGAATTCGTCGGACACCCCGTCCTTGACGAAATTCATCAAATCAGGACCACCAGCGCCGAAGCAAAGAAGGCCCTCGGTCTGCCGCCGGAGAAGCCCCTCTTGTCGCTCCTTCCCGGGAGCAGACCCCATGAACTGCAGAGACTCCTGCCTCTTATGCTCGCCGTGATACGGAGATTCAGGAAAGAGTTCGGAGAGTTCGGGTTTTGCATTCCTCTGGCGCCGAATACAGACCATGCCGCATACGAAAAAATCTTGGACCGTTTCCGGAAAGAAGGAGCGTTAATCAATAAAGGCGAATCACTCAGAGTCCTTTCCGCATCCGACCTTGCGGTCATTGCATCCGGCACGGCAACTCTGCAGGCTGCATTTCTAGGCGTCCCTTCCGTGGTAGTCTATAAGCTGTTCCCTTTGACCTTTTGGCTCGGAAAGATGATCGTTCAGGTGAAACATATCTCACTTGTAAATATCCTTGCGGGAAGGGAAGTGGTAAAGGAGCTTCTTCAGCGCAATGCCGCGCCGGAGAAGATTGTGGCTGAGCTGCGAAGGATTCTTTCCGATAGTCGATACCGGCAGGACATGCTCGAATCTTTCGGAGAAATCAAGGCGAAATTCGACGGGATGCGTCCCTCCGACAGGGTAGCCGATATCGTCATCGACATGGCGGGATGGAAGTAAAATGATGACCTTACCGGTGCATAAAGAACTAGGATAATTGTCGGCTGACATGTTCTTCATTTATAGCGTGCTTTATACGGTTGTTGTCATGGTGTTGCTGCTGCCGGAGTATCTCAAGAGGCCGAAGGACCTCAGGGGGAAGTGGCTGAGGGAGAAGTTCGGCTATTTGCCGCAAAGCGATTCGGCCATATGGGTGCATGCGGTTTCGGTGGGAGAGGTCGGTGCTTCGATAAGGCTCCTTCAGAGGCTGAGGGCGGAGTTCCCCGAATCCCCGCTCATACTTTCGACGATCACCGATACAGG